>CAKRRS010000075.1 GCA_934394665.1 uncultured Acetatifactor sp.
TCCGAGCAAAGTGTGCTAGAGCACACCGCGATGTCAGCGTTTCTTATATGCAATCGGGGCTACGGCGACAGGTTTGCAAACAAATTAACTTTCAAGTTAACGTATTTATGCAAGTATGAAATAAGAGATTGACGTAACTCTATATCCATATTATGATGAGAACAGATAAGACATTTTCGTAAAACTCGGAGGTAATAGTATGCGTGAATATGATGATGCGGTACTGGAATGCTTCCTGGACAAACAGCTCCAGCTCTTTCCGGAACCTGTAGCAGAGACTCTGGATGAGGCAGAAGATTTCCTGGAGGAGTGCATGGCCGTCGTGGTAGATTCTGTGGATGACGTCATTGAGTATTTTGATGAGGCAGGCATGGATGTGGACGGTGCTGTGGATGATGAGATCCTGGAAGCGGATGAAGTCTTCGATATCGGAGACGGCAGATATCTGATCGTAGAAGCGTAAACAAAATCATGGAATGAACCGGAGCTCTCCGACATATATATGTCAGAGGGCTTCTTGCTTTTTACTCCGCTACAATTTACTTCCGGCTTCTTGTAGGATTCCCCGGAGACTTACAATTTTTTCTTCCCCATTCGCCGGGAATGCGTTATAATGAACTGATGGACTTTTACAGAAAGTACAGAAAGGTATGGTAGGAAAAATGTTAGAAGGACAAAAAGTTCTTGTCATCGGTTCCGGCATCAGCGGTATCGGTGCAGTGAAATTATTGGAAAAATATAACGCAGACGTGGTTCTGTATGACAGCAGTGATAAATTGACAAAAGAAGATCTGGCGGCAAAACTGCCGGAAGGAAGTAAGGCAGCCTGTATCGCAGGCGTTCTCCCGGAAGACGTGGAACTGAGCATTCAGGCAGCCGTATTAAGCCCCGGAGTGCCGACGGATATTCCCCTGGTCAACCGCATGAGAGACCGAGGTGTGCAGATCTTAGGCGAGATCGAACTGGGATTTCTCGCAGAGCAGGGCAGAGTGATCGCTATTACCGGTACCAACGGTAAGACGACGACCACGACACTGACCGGCGAGATCATGAAAGCACATTTCGGTGCAGATCGGACATTTGTGGTAGGCAATATCGGTAACCCGTATACCCTGGAAGCAGATAAGACTTCCAAGGACAGCGTCACCGTCGGAGAGATCAGTTCCTTCCAACTGGAGACGATACATACGTTTCATCCGGTGGTATCTGCAATCCTGAATATCACACCGGATCACCTGAACAGACATCATACCATGGAGGCTTATGTGGCAGCCAAGGAAGCAATCGCTTCCCACCAGACGAAGGCAGATATCTGTGTACTGAATTATGACAACGATTACACCAGAGATTTCGCAGGCAGATGCCCGGCGACACCGGTGCTGTTTTCCTCTCATCAGGAGTTGAAGGACGGTTACTTCCTGCGCGGAGACAAGATCATCAAGAGCGTAAACGGGGAAGAGACCGTTATCATGGATATCCATAAGGATATGAATCTCGTAGGCTTATGCAATGTAGAAAATGTCATGGCAGCCATAGCCATCGCGGAAGGCATGCAGGTACCCATGGAGACAATTCTGAATGTGATTCGCGGTTTCCATGCGGTAGAGCACAGAATCGAATTCGTAGCAACTAAGGGCGGTGTGGATTATTACAATGATTCTAAGGGAACCAATCCCGATGCGGCCATTCAGGGCATTAAGGCTATGAGCAAACCCACCGTACTGATCGGCGGCGGTTACGACAAGCAGAGCGAGTATGATGAGTGGATCGACAGCTTTGACGGTAAGGTAAAATGTCTGGTGCTGATCGGCCAGACGAGAGAGAAGATTGCCGAGTGTGCCAGAAAACATGGCTTTGACAAGATCCGTTTCGCGGATACTTATGAAGAATGTCTGAAGCTTTGTACCGAACTGGCAGAGCCGGGAGATGCGGTACTGTTGTCACCGGCATGCGCAAGCTGGGGAATGTTCCCCAATTATGAGGTAAGGGGACAACTGTTCAAGGAATATGTGCGAGGCCTGGCTGATTAAGATATTTTAATAGAAACAAGGAGTAAAAACAGGTATGGCAGAAGAACGCAGAAGGAAGCGTAAAAAGAAAAAACAATCCGAATACTTTTTTGATTACAGTCTGCTGTTCATTGTACTGTTTTTACTGGGATTTGGTCTGATCATGATTTACTCTGCCAGTTCCTATGAGGCATATGATACTTACGGAGATGCTGCTTATTATATGAAAAGACAGCTGATCGCGAATATCATGGGGCTGGTTATCATGATGATCATTGCCAATGTACCGTACCATTTCTGGGAACGGTTTGCCGTGTTGGGATATGTGGTGTCGTTGATCCTGATTTTTCTGGTAAAAACTCCACTGGGTATCAGTTCCCACGGCGCAACGCGTTGGATCGGGATTCCGCACACGGGCTTCAACCTGCAGCCTGCCGAAGTGGCAAAACTGTGTATGATCCTGTTCCTTGCCAGCCTGGTGTGCAAGATGGGAAAAGGCATCAAAACGATGAAAGGATTTTTCATCATGATGGCGGCACCGCTTCCGATTGCTCTGTGTGTATATATCATTACGGATAACTTAAGTTCTGCGATCATTATCATGGGAATTGCGATGCTGATGGTGTTCGTGGCAAGTCCGGATTACAAGAAATTTGTGATCATGGGATTGAGTGTGGCAGCGGCTGCGGCACTGCTGGTATTCGTGGTCGTACAGATGGGAGATCAGGTCGGTACCTTCCGTCTGGCAAGAATCCAGGCATGGCTGAATCCGGAGAGCCAGGCACAGGATAAGGGTTTCCAGACCTTGCAGGCACTGTATGCCATCGGCAGCGGCGGTATCTGGGGCAAAGGTCTCGGACAAAGTATGCAGAAATTAAGCTTCCTGCCCGAGGCACAGAATGATATGATTTTCTCTATCATCTGTGAGGAACTGGGATTGTTCGGTGCAGTAGCGATTATTCTGATGTTCATTATGCTGTTGTGGAGAATGATGGTTATTGCCAACAATGCAACGGATCTGTTTGGAGCTATGCTGGTCGTAGGGGTGATGGGACATATTGCGATTCAGGCAATCCTGAACATTGCCGTGGTAACCAACTCTATCCCCAATACGGGAATTTCCCTGCCGTTTATCAGTTACGGTGGTTCTTCGGCGCTGTTTTTGCTATCGGAGATCGGATTGGTCTTAAGCGTTGCAAGGGGAATTGAATTGCGGGAATTATAGTTGTTTTACTGGTACATGGTACAAAACGCAGCTTTCCTACATAAGATAAAAGTATCTTAAAATCGGGAAGGTGCTGTATGAAAGGAATCCGGATACAGGGTGGGGTGCCGTTACAGGGAAAGGTGCAGATACAGGGCTCTAAAAATGCGACACTTCCGATTCTGGCGGCAACACTTCTTACAAATGAAGTATCCTATCTTCAGAACTGTCCGCGCATTGCGGATGTGCACAGGTTTGTACATTTGCTGCGCGAACTGGGGTGTATGGTATACTGGCAGGAGAATGGAATCAGAGTACAGCCCGGAAAAAGTACGGAGTACCCCTGTGAGAATGCGGAAAATAGACGGATGCGGGGAGAAGCCATCACCGGAATGCGTTCTTCCCTGTGTCTGTTGGGGGCATTGCTTGGCAGATGCGGTTATGTGACGATGGAACATCCGGGAGGATGCGTGATCGGAGCGCGTCCTATTGATCTGCATATCAAAGCCCTGGAACAGATGGGAGTGACTTTCCGGGAAGAAAAGGGGCTTTTATCCGCTTGTGCGCAACATCTGCACGGCGCAGACATCGCCCTGGAGTTCCCCAGCGTGGGCGCTACGGAAAATATATTGCTTGCGGCAGTGAAGGCAGAAGGCGATACCCGGATCACGGGGGCGGCCCTGGAGCCGGAGGTGACGAGCCTGTGTGAATTCCTGACAGCATGCGGAGCAAAGATCGAAGGAATCGGAAGCCATGAGCTTCTGGTCAGGGGAGGCAGAAGACTTCACGGGACACAGTTTATGATTCCGCCAGACCGGATCGTCGCAGGGACGTATCTGTTTGCCTGCATCGGTTGCGGCGGAAATGTCTTGCTGACAGATGCTCCTTTGCGGCAATTACATGCGGTGATCGCAGTGGCAGAAAAAATGGGTGCACAGTGCACAGGTTCTGAGGAAGGCCTGTATGTGCAGGCTTCCGGAAGACCGAAGTCTGTGAAACATCTGCGGACGGGAACCTATCCGGGATTTCCTACCGATCTGCAGTCTGCGGCAATGGCGGTACTTGCCAAGGCGGACGGCGTCAGTGAGATTGAAGAAACGATTTTTGAGAATCGGTTTCGAATCGCAGAGTCTTTGCAAAAGATGGGTGCGCAGATCGAGGTGTCGGATGCAAGACATGCTGTGATTACGGGCGTGGAGAAATTACAGGGAAGTCTTGTGGATTCCTGCGAACTTCGCGGTGGTGCCGCACTTGTCATGGCAGGGCTGATGGCAGAAGGCGAGAGCTTTGTGACCGGACAGCATTTTATAGAACGCGGATACGAAAACATCTGCAGAGATTTCAGAGAATTGGGAGCACGAATTATCAGTGTACAGAGACCGAAGTAAAACGATCAGAAGAATAATGATGATAGGTATCCTGGTGATCATCCTGGGTGGAGGAGCATTTGCGTTGCACTCCGTGTATACGGTCCGTACCGTATATGTGGAGGGCAATGTACATTATACGGAAGACGAGATCAAAGAAATCGTGATGTCGGGACCTTTGGGAAATAATTCCCTCTACCTATCCCTGAAATACCGGGACAGGGGGATTCAGGATATTCCGTTTGTCGATGTCATGAATGTGTCGATCCTGTCTCCCGATACGATCAAGATCACCGTATATGAAAAAGCACTGGCAGGATACGTCAAATATCTGGATACCTATATGTATTTTGATAAAGACGGATACGTGGTGGAGAGCTCCGGAATCCGTACCCAGGGCGTACCGCAGATTACGGGTCTGACCTTTGACCACATTGTTCTGGGAGAACAGCTGCCGGTGTCCGATCCACTCATATTTTCCAAAATCATGGATCTGACAAAACTGTTAAATAAATATTCTCTGGCGGCGGACAAGATCTATTTTCACTCTTCCGGGGATATCACGGTCTACTTCGGACAGATCAAAGTGGTAATGGGCAGTGACGGCAGCCATTTGGAGGACAAACTGCAGCTTTTACCGGGATTTTTGGAAAAACTGGAAGGCAAAAGCGGCACCCTGCAGATGGAAAATTATGAGGAAGGAAAAGGGAAATTTACCTTCAAGCCGGATGCGTGAAACATTTGTGAAACATTTTGAAAAAATAGGTTGCTAAATTTGCAAAATGATTATATGATAGTCTATGTGAAGTTGAAAAAGGTTAAAAGGAGGAACTAACCTTGCTGGAGTTTAAGATGAATGACGCGGATACTGCAGCCAAGATCATCGTGGTCGGTGTAGGCGGTGCGGGTAATAACGCTGTAAATAGAATGGTAGATGAGAAGATTACGGGAGTGGATTTTATCGGGGTGAATACCGATAAGCAGGCATTGCAGCTCTGCAAAGCTCCGAAACTGTTACAGATCGGCGAGAAGCTGACCAAGGGTCTTGGTGCGGGAGCCAAGCCTGAGATCGGTGAAAAGGCAGCTGAGGAGAGCACGGAAGAGATTTCCGCAGCACTGAAGGGGGCTGACATGGTATTTGTCACCTGCGGTATGGGCGGCGGTACCGGAACCGGTGCAGCTCCGGTCGTGGCCAAGCTGGCAAAAGAGATGGGCATCTTAACGGTCGGTGTTGTGACCAAGCCTTTCCGTTTTGAAGCCAAGGCTCGTATGGTAAATGCGTTAAACGGTATCGAACGTATCAAAGAGAACGTGGATACCTTAATTGTAATACCCAATGATAAGCTGTTGGAGATCGTAGACAGACGTACTACTATGCCCGAAGCTTTGAAGAAGGCTGATGAGGTATTACAGCAGGCAGTACAGGGAATCACGGATCTGATCAACGTTCCCGCTGTTATCAATCTGGACTTCGCAGATGTGCAGACCGTTATGAAGGACAAGGGTATCGCACACATCGGTATCGGTGAAGGCAAGGGGGACGACAAGGCAATGGAAGCTGTCAAGATGGCGGTAGAGAGTCCTCTGCTCGAGACCACCATTTCCGGCGCTACCCACGTTATCATCAATATCTCCGGAGATATCACGCTGGCAGATGCTTCCGATGCTGCAAGCTATGTGCAGGAACTGGCAGGAGATGATGTCAACATTATCTTCGGTGCAATGTATGATGAGTCTAAGTCCGACAGCTGTACGATTACCGTAATCGCTACCGGTCTGGAAGATAAGGCAAACAATCAGGCGCAGAACCGTCTGGGCGCAGGCACGGCTTTCAGACAGCCTGCTTCTCATGTGACTCCGACCTCTCTGAAGGGAATGAATCTGCAGCCGACAGCACCTGTGAATCCGAACGCAGGCCAGGGACAGGCTCCTGCAAGACCTGTGCAACCGGCACCCGGTATCCACAGACCTACCGATATCAGAAGCTCTGTAGAGGAAAAGTCTCTGAAGATTCCTGATTTCTTACAGAGAAAGTAAGGTTTGTTTTCTACTTGTTATTCAGGAGAGGATGAAAGATGCATTTTTGCGAATGTACTTCTGAATCGTTAAAAGAGTTTAATGAAAGCCACGACACAGATAGTAGTGTCGTGGCTTTTTTAGTGATTTCGTTTCTATTTAGATAGAGAGAATATTTTTTCCCCAATCACGAAGAATGCGCCAATCACACAGGGCAGAAGCATGGTGTCAAAACGATAGAGCTTGTGCTGCATGGAATGTCCCTCCTTATTTCTGGATTCCGGATTCCGAAGGTATCTTCCCCGGATAGTCCCATTGTCTCTCTTTTGACACAAAAGAGAGAGAAACAAAATCGTTAAAAAGTAGTTTTTTTGACGTCATAGTTTATCCTTTTTTTAGAATAAGGTAAGAGAAAAACCATTGATTGCATGACATAAAATGGTTATGATTGATTTATTCTAATCGTGGAATCACTATGATATTGTATGCTATGATTCCGAACCGTAATCCTATGATGATACCGGAGAACATGCGTGGATAAAAAATCTCAGGAATCAGAGAGAAAAGAAGGAGATGCTATGCAGGAAGTAAAACAGCCAAACAAAAAACCGTTTATATTTTACTATCTGATCGCGTTGGTGGCGATCATGCTGATCAACAGTCTTCTGGTACCGCAGATTGTACAGCGGGCAGTGAAGGAAGTGGATTACAACACTTTTATGCAGATGACTTATGATAAACAGATCGATGAGGTACAGGTCCAGGACAATCAGATCGTATTCACGGCAAAAGATGACAAGACCATCTACAAGACCGGTCTGATGGATGATCCGGACAGAACGCAGAGATTGTATGACAGCGGGGCAAAATTCTCCAGTGAGATCGTGGAGGAAGCATCGCCGGTTTTAAGCTTTCTGATCAGCTGGCTGCTGCCTTTGATCATCATTATTGGCTTCGGACAATTGATGTACCGTCAGATGGCGAAAAAGGCCGGCGGCGACTCCATGATGTTCGGCATGGGAGGCATGGGCAAGAGCAATGCGAAGGTCTATGTGAAGTCTTCCAACGGTATCAAGTTCACCGATGTGGCAGGAGAGGATGAGGCGAAGGAAAATCTGAGAGAGATCGTGGAATACCTGCACGACCCCGACAAATACAAAGAGATCGGTGCTTCCATGCCGAAGGGTATCCTCTTAGTAGGCCCTCCCGGAACCGGTAAGACGATGTTAGCCAAGGCAGTAGCCGGAGAAGCCAATGTTCCCTTTTTCTCCATGTCCGGTTCGGAATTCGTGGAGATGTTCGTAGGCATGGGTGCCTCCAAAGTAAGAGATCTGTTCAAACAGGCAAAGGAAAAGGCTCCCTGCATCGTATTTATCGATGAGATCGACGCCATCGGTAAAAAGCGTGACGGCCAGATCGGTGGTAACGATGAGAGAGAACAGACCCTGAACCAGCTGTTAACGGAGATGGATGGCTTTGAAGGCAACAACGGCGTTATCATTCTGGCAGCCACTAACCGTCCGGAGAGTCTGGATCCCGCACTGTTACGTCCCGGACGTTTTGACAGACGGGTGCCGGTAGAGCTTCCCGACCTGAAAGGAAGAGAAGAAATCCTGAAAGTGCATGCCCGCAAGATCAAAGTCGCAGATAACGTAGACTTCAATAAAATCGCCCGTATGGCATCCGGCGCTTCCGGTGCGGAGCTTGCCAATATCGTCAATGAGGCAGCTCTTCGTGCAGTCAGAGACGGACGTAAGTTCGCAACCCAGGCAGACTTAGAAGAGAGTATTGAAGTAGTCATTGCCGGTTATCAGAAAAAGAATGCCATTCTTACCGATAAGGAAAAGCGGATCGTGGCATACCATGAGATCGGACACGCACTGGTGGCAGCCAAGCAGACCAATTCCGCACCGGTGCAGAAGATCACCATTGTACCCCGTACTTCCGGAGCACTGGGCTATACCATGCAGGTGGAAGAGGAAGGCAACCATTACCTCATGACTAAGGAAGAGATGGAGAACAAGATCGCAACCCTGACCGGCGGACGTGCAGCGGAAGAGATCGCCTTCGGTTCTGTGACCACCGGTGCTTCCAACGATATCGAACAGGCCACCAAACTGGCCAGAGGCATGATCACCCGTTACGGTATGAGCAAGGACTTTGACATGGTAGCGATGGAGACCGTGACAAATCAGTACCTGGGCGGCGATGCGTCACTGACCTGCTCCATGGAGACCCAGACCGCCATCGACAGAGAAGTCGTGGAACTGGTAAAACGGCAGCATGAGAAGGCTGGACAGATCTTACTGGAGAACCGTGCAAAACTGGACGAACTGTCCCAGTATCTGTATGACAAAGAGACCATTACCGGTGAGGAATTCATGAAGATTCTGAATTCGTAAGTCGGCGGAAAATAATGATTTAACATGCACTTTGAAAGTCTTTAAATAGTTTCAATAAATACATTCCCGAGTTGCTGATTATAGCGACTCGGGGATTCTTTTTTATTTACAGAATTATTTCTAATTAGATGGAATGCTTTGTTAAAATTAATAAAAGTTTAAACATCTGCTAAACGCATCTTAATCCGTTCCTGCTGTTATCTTAAAAAAGAAACCGTTATACTTTTTCTTATCAATACAGCTGCGTGAGAACACAGCGGAATGGGAGAAGAGAATGCGAAACAGAGGCAATTGGAACAATATGCAAAAAGGCATTGCCCTGGCGACCTGTATGGCAATCGTCATGGGAATGTTTACCGGATGCGGAAAAAAGGACAGTTTAGAGATCGATTCCGGGCAGGAGGCGCAGAAGGGGCGATATGTGGAGACAGAGATCACTTTGCCGGAAGCATGGGCAGACAAAACAGTCAGTCAGATGTTCCGGCAGGGAGAAGAACTGCATTTTCTGGTAACGTCGGAAACAGAAGGCCGGGTAACTCTGGAAGAATGGAAGATGGGAGAAGGAGATACTTTTACGGAAGTGACGAAAGACTGGCTGAGCGTATTGCCGGAAGGCCAGGATCTGGAGAACAGTGATAATTTTACCTTGTTGCAGGATGCGGAAGGAACGCAGTATCTGTATGGATATTGCTACCGGGATGAGGATTCTTCTCCGGCACATCTGTGGAAGGAAGCGGACGGTGCAGCGACAGATATTACACCGGAAAAGTGGAAGAACTCAGAAGATATCCAGGGATATCAGTTTTATGATGCACCGCAGTGTGTGACCCTCACGACGGACGGGCTGCTGGTTGGCGTGGGCTATTTTTCTGTGGATGTGGTGCTGGCGCAGGACGGCAGTGTAATAAGCAGCCAGGAAAATGACAGCCTGGAAGAAGGAAATAACAGGCTTGATAATCAGTGGAGCAGTGCAGTGGGAGATACTTTTTATCTGCCACAGACGGATGAACAGGGAGCGGTCAACGGACTGGCCTGCCTGAAAGTAGACGGAAACAATGGTATCAAACCGGAAAAAGTACTTCCCTTTTCGCAGGAAAGTTACAGCTATGCCTATTTCAGTGTATTGGAAGACGGTACAGTGTATGCGGCGGATGCGGACGGCCTTTTCAAATGTGAGGCAGGGGATACCAACTGGCAGAAGCTTTTGAATGGCATGGACACCAGCTTTTCACTGTCGGATGTCTGGTGCCGGAGCATCGTGGGACTTTCGGACGGAAGCGTCTACGGATGGTTTGGCAGTGAGAGCGGAGATAAGCTGATGGCGTACCGCTATGATCCGGAGGCGGTGACAGAGATCACGGAGGAACTGACCTTATATACGGTAGAGGAGAGCTTCCTGTTACAGCAGGCAACGGTGCAATATCATAAGGAACACCCGGAAGTCATAATCCACATACAGGCGGCTGTCTCTATGAATGACAAATATAGCAGTACACCGGATTATCAGCAGATCTATCAGGATCTGAACACTGCCCTGACGTCCGGAAAGGGGCCGGATCTTATGGTGATGGATCATCTGAAGCTGGACAATTATGCATCAAAGGGGCTGCTTACGGACTTACAGGATATTCTCACCCCGTTGGAAGAGGACGGCACGTTGCTTACGAATATAACGACGGCATACCGGGAAGAAAACGGTGCAAGAGCAGTCGTGCCGTTACAGTTCGGACTGCTGCTGGCGGTTGGAAGGGATCTGAATACTGAACAGATGAACAGCATGGAAGCAATTGCGCAGACGGTGGACGGACAGAAAGAAAGCTATCTGGGAGACCGGACTTGTGAGGAACTGGTGGAAGAGTTCTATCCGCTGATCACGGACGTTATTTTGCAGAACAGACAGGTCGACAGGCAGCTGCTTCGTCCCTGGCTGGAGAATCTGAAAATCATAGCAGATAACTGTGGAATTATCCCGTCACGAAAAGAAGGGCGCGCAGCCAATATCTGGGATCTGGGAACAGATGTGAAACTGGTGCTTCAGGAGACAGACGGATTTAATCAGGCGATGAATCCTTACGCAGTGGCCGAACTGTTAAATGCGAAAGTAGTATCTGTGGAGAATGCATTCTATCCGAAAATGGTCATCGGCATCAACAGCCAGAGTGAGCATATCGAGACGGCAAAAGATTTTGTACGGTTTGCATTATCGGAAGCGGTACAGAACACAGACACTTACGAAGGCTTCCCAGTAAATGCCAAATCCCTGGAGAACCAGGCTATGGCAGACCGGAGCATGGCGGAAGCCTACACTACCTATGATATTGATGGCAGCAGTGTGGAGTTTGCCATCAAAAGCTATTCGGAGGAAACAGCACAGCAACTTGTGGAAATGTGCAAAAATGCGAATCTGTGTCTGAAGGAGGATACGCAGATTGCAACATCCCTGACCGAGAGCTTACAGCCTTACCTGAACGGACAGGCAACCGTGGAAGAGGCGCTGGATGCTGTGGAAGGGAGCCTTAGGATGTATTTGGCGGAGTAGAGTCTGAAATAGTATTCATAAAATCATATTTGTTGTTGCAGAGGCAAGGCTTCTATGCTAAGTTAATACTAAGCGTAGAAGCTTTCTTTGTAATTTCTTGGATCTTACGACTGGTATTCACAGTCATGTTACCACCATGTGAAAGTAACTTGTAAACATAGGACAAAACCTCTATAATTTTAAGTATAAGAAAGGCGGTGGAAACGGCGAATTAGGAGATGGAATTACAATTACAGAGAATGGAGATATCATCATAAATTAAATTTTACAATATAATTTTACAATATAATATGTAAGGAAAATACATGAATAAAGAATGGGAACCCTAGTGGTTCCCATTCATCAAGGACTTTATCACATATAAAAGCAAGAGAGGATAAGAAAAGAGGCAATGAAAAAGAGAATAATTGCATTCACAATGATAATCAGTTTATTATCATTAACAGCATGTGGTAACCAAACAACTACCACAGAGCCACAGTCAGAGCAGACAGAAATAATTTCAACAGAGCCAGAGACAGAAACAGTGCCAGAAACATCATCACTTGAACAGGAAACAACAGAGACAGAGTTTATAGAGGAAACAGACACTTCAACATCAGGCACTACATCCGAAACATTAAGCGAGAGCGCAGAAATCACCAATTCAAAATGGGCAGACATCAATGGCGCATGGGATGCAGTTCATCAATTTACATTGTATGCGAGGGAGCAAGGTGCAGATTACACAGACGGTTGGTGCTGGTGTTATGACCATGGCAAGGGAGCAGGCGACCAACCATCATATGCGGTCTATATGAAAGAGGGAGATCCCTTTTATGGAACAGTTTATCATGTAGGAGATTACCTTCCGGATGGAACACAATTTAGTGGAACCAATGATGAATGGGATGCATTCATCAAGCAAGACTTTGAAAGGTTATTAACAGAGGATGGTAGTGTATCATTCAAAGACCCGGAGACAGGAAGAACAATAATAGGTACACAGGAAGAGATAGACGAATACAAAGCTTCAAAAGGATACAATAATAGCAATAGCAACACCACTTCACAGCCAGCACAATCCAGTGAAGGACAAACAGTAACCGGACCAACAGGAAATGGTTCAGGTTCAAGCAGAGAAAACCGAGGCAACGCTGGAGCAAATTCAGGAACAGTTGGCGGAGGAAACCTACAATAAACACCAATGAATGGGAACCCAAGTGGTTCCCATTCATCATATATAGGAGGCACAGTAAGCAATCAGTATGAACTCAAAAGAACCAAAAGACACCATGATACCACATGTCGCCCACTGTGCGGACAGACGCAGGCGTTCTGGAGCGCAGACAAGCGGAACGGAGGTGGAGCGGTCGAGAACAGGACGGCGTAGCGTCCGAGCACAATGGCGCACTCCCCCAGAGGGGGAGGTTCGGGTCTGGTATTACCCCGAACATTTGTGTTCCGTGTTATCCCCTCCACCCCCACTGTTTACAGGCTTTCCCAACTTCATATTCAATTTTTCTTCTTGTGTTCGTGTTGAAAAGCATGAACATTTTTTATTTTCATCTTTCCCCATTTTTCCACGTTTTCCCGAAAGCATCTCATAAATAGTTAATTTATAATGAATTTAAAAGAAGACAAGTTAGTAGAAAGGAGAAAAGTCGATGCAGTATGGAAAACAATATAGAACTCATAATTAAAGCGCTTGGCTTTTCTCCGGAGCTATTACAAAATCAGATTCCTGCCATTATGTCATTGCTTAACGACCTCAATGAGAATATAATTACCTCAGACGATGTGTCGGAACAATTAGAGCATATGACAAAACGCGAAAAAATATTGAACCGACAGAAAAGTTTCTGTGGAATATGATTTCCACGACCCAGAAATGTTATATCCACCAGACAAAAGATATCACAGAATATGCCGAAGAATTTGCAAAAGTACTCGATTCTTAAGCAGTAAAAAGTTGTAACCCAAAACTGGCTACAAACAAAAAAACAGGAAGCCTTGAATTATCAGGCTTCCCACTTTATTAATGAATGCGGAAGATGGGACTTGAACCCACACGGTATTGCTACCACAAGATCCTTAGTCTTGCTCGTCTGCCAATTCCGA
>CAKRRS010000076.1 GCA_934394665.1 uncultured Acetatifactor sp.
TAGAAACAACAATATAATATAGAAAAGAGTCCTCTGATTTGAGGGCTAGGCAATTGACCAAAAAAATTTAATATGACTAATATATGACTAAATAATGGTTTTAAATTGACTATTTTAATGCATCTTAGTACAGAAATTGCTGTAATGATTTAAAGAAATACAAATCATCTTACAGACCTTTACAGCAAGAGCGAAAAAGCTTCCAACGATGAAGAGTCTGGACAGCAGCGCTTCCAAGAAGTCTGATGACAAGGCAGAAGGTTCTAAGGCATCCGGTGACAACAACGGATTCTTCACTCCGAACAACAAGATCGACTTCTCCAATGTGAAGATTGAGCCCCTGTTCGAGGAAGCAGTTGATTTCGAGACCTTCAGCAAGTCTGATTTCAGAGCAGTGAAAGTAAAAGAGTGCGTTGCAGTACCTAAGTCCAAGAAGCTGTTGCAGTTCACCCTGGATGACGGAACCGGCACCGACCGCACCATCCTCTCCGGTATCCATGCTTACTACGAGCCGGAAGAACTGGTAGGCAAGACACTGATCGCCATCACCAACCTGCCTCCCAGAGCCATGATGGGAATCGAATCCTGCGGTATGCTGCTCAGCGCAGTCAACAACAAGAAGGACAGCGAAGAGGAAGAACTGCATCTTCTGATGGTAGATAATCATATTCCTGCTGGTGCGAAGCTGTACTAAGTGTTGGTGTGATTTCGAAAAATAAAATATGACTAAGAAGTCCCATCGGATAAAGAAATTTATCTGAGGGGACTTTTTCTTTATCATCTTAATGTAAAATTATAGAAAATATGGTATAACCTTTTTTGTTGATTTTTTTCATAATCCCGGGTGGTGATCTTATGCGCAATGTGGTAAAATATTTTTATCTATATTTTTGAGGGGAGAACATAAGATGAACGGCAGTGGAATCGGCATTTTGGTGGCATTATTCATGGAGGCATTTGTGTCAATACATATGTCCGTGTTTGTGCTTTTACCGCTTTCGAAAATGATTTCCAAGGAAAACAGCAAGAAAACGTTTTGGATCATGTTTGGAATCCGAGCGTTCATCCTGCTGTTTTTTGATTTCTTTATCACGACGGGAATCTGCATTGTGGATTTTGTGCTGGTGTTTGTGGGAGCATTTATCGTAGTACCGCTTACGATAGGGAAAAATTCGACCAAGAACAGGAAAGCGGCGAAGGAGAATGCAGAGGTGAACAAAGTGCTGGCAGCGGCAGGCGGAACAGCAGCAAATGCGCCGGGTACACCTGTAGAAAGTGGTGTGGCAGCAAATGGAACAGCAGTAAATGTGGCCGGCGAAGAAGGAGCCAGAGCTAATTCGGTTGGTGCAGCGAATGTAATGGATGCGTCTACGGCAGCAGGGACGCCGGGAGCCACCGGCAATGCACAGCCCCGGCAGGAACCTGTGAAGAAAGCTGTATCCGGCGCCGACTTCGATCCGCTGTTCTCCATGTCGGAAGATGATTGTCTGGAAGAATTCATCAAACGTGAAATGAGCCGTGCCGGAATTGCAGAGGATCAGAAGCTGATCCCGGAGGATATGCTACGTAGAAAGAATATTTTGAGTGTGATTTTTGCAATCCTGTTATTCGTCTATGTCTGCCTGATCTTCTTCCATTTCCCGTTTGCCACGTATGTAGAGGGATTGTTGATCCTGGTGGTGTACGGTTTCCTGACCGGACGTTATAAGCTGTTAAAGTATCTGAAAAAGGAAGTAAAGGCCAGACCGCAGGAGAAGATCTCCAATATTGTCATGAATGTGAAAACTTCTCTCGTGCCGGATTACAGTAAAAAACTGAGACTGGGACTGCTGGCGGCAGCAGCTGCGTGTGCACTGCTTCTGTTCGCAAAGCCCAGAATCTTCTACGAGCAGACACCGGGCGGTGTCAATGTGCGGTTCTATGCTTACGGCATCACGAATATGACTAAGGTAACGATTCCGGATACTTATAACGGAGAAAAAGTCGTGGGACTGCGCGGCAATACTTTTTCCAATATGCTTCTGTTAAGAGAAGTGAACCTCCCCGATACCATTACGGAGATCCGAGGGGAGGCCTTCAAGGGATGCCGGATCCTGAAAAAGGTAAATCTGCCGGCCAACCTGGAATATCTCGGTGGCGGAGCTTTTTATAATTGTTCCCTGTTACAGGAGATCGACCTGCCGGACAGCCTGAACTATCTCGGCGGCGAAGCATTTTACGGCTGCTCTGGTCTGAAAGAGATCATACTTCCGGAAGGAATTGCGGAGATCCGCGGCAATACGTTTGAGGAATGTACCGACCTGCGGATGGTCAAGATTCCGGACAGCGTGACCCGGATCGGCGGACACGCTTTCTACGGAGACAGCAGCCTGGAATATGTCCTGCTGTCACCCGGCAGCAAGCTGCAGGAGATCGGTTCTTCTGCGTTCCGGTGCTGTGATTCCCTGACAGAGATCACGCTGCCCCGTAATGTCTATATCAACGAACGCGCTTTTAAGGAGACTCCGTTAGGAAAAATCTATTATTATGACTAAGTTTATTCATTTACTATATGTGCCGACGCTTGCATGTAACATGCAGTGCCGCTATTGTTATCTCGAAGACAACACCGTGGACGAGGAAACGGGCGAAGACAGCCTGCAAACCCTGCAATATGCCATTGCAAAATTCAGAGAAGCCGAAGTCGTACCGTTCAACATCTCGCTGCATGGCGGAGAGGTCACGACCTTGCCAAAGCAGGAATTCCATGACCTGATCCAATATATCAGCGACTATTATCAGGAAAACCGGGAACTCATCACAGGTGCCGGATTCAAAGTGGGACGACCGCATATCAAGACCAACCTGTACGGGCTGGACAGGCATATCGGGACCATCCGGGAATACAACGTATCCGTCTCCGGCAGCCTGGATTTGCCCTTGTCATTGCATGAAAAATACCGCGTGACCAAGGGCGGAAGCGGTACTTTGGAGAAGATCCTTGCCAATATCCGACTGCTTTCAGAGATTCCGAATAAGAAAAAAGTATCCGCTACGATTTTCAAAGAACATTTCCAATATCTGGATCAGATCATAGAGGATATCAAGTTCCTGGATCAGAATACCTGTCTGGACATGAATGATTTCAACTTCATGATTGGATTCGATTATAATTCCTGCGGTCTGCTGCATCACATGAGTGAAGAGGAACAGCTGATATTTTATAAGAAGATGCACGAGGCTTTCGACGGAACGAATCTGGACGCCGGTGTGAATGGCGCCTGGTTCGATGAATTTGGACCGGAATATTGCACCAATTGCGATAACTGCGGAGAAAAATTTTTCCTGCTGGAGCGTAACGGGGACATCTATTCCTGCGTCAGAGGGCAGAAAAATAAGGATTTCTATTATGGCAATATCTACACGGACAGCGTGGAGGATATCCTAAAATGCGCTATGCAGAAGATATTCCAGAACCACAATAGACAGCCGTTTCCCGAGGCTTGTGCGAAATGCGGTTACCTCTACCTGTGCAAGACCGGATGTCCGTTCGTGAAAAATGTATACGATTCCGGACGAAGCTATACCTGCCTGTTGCAACAGCAGATGTACCGCGACCGGAATTACAGTCAGGATGTCTATAACGACGAAACAGTGTACGAATATGTGACGAAGATGCGCCTGGAAGATCCGGAAAAATATATGCCGGTGAAACAGACGAATGGCTATCCTTCTCTGGAACAGATCATCGCAGAAGATGCGAGGTTAAAATACATCTATGACAGCGAGGTGTTTACCCTGGAGGTAGACGGAGAGCGTTATCCGCTTGCCTCTCAGATTCTCCGGAAATCCAGAGATATCGTCTATCTCACACCGGTCAGTACCGTGAAGATCCGTATGAAGAAACATCTGTTGCAAGAGGAGTGCGATTACCCAGAGAACAATGCGCTGTATCTGATGCTGTTGTCCGGAGACCTTGTGACTTACGGGGATGAGGGCAGGACGAAACAGCGTCATATCGCCACACACCAGATATACAAGGGCGTACTGGATCATGCCATGGGGAACTCCGATGGAAATTGTGTGGGAAACGAGCCGGAAAATCCATCCGGGAATGAAGAGGATTACTACGTATATGATATCTCGAACCTCATCAGAGAATATGCGAACGAATACTCCGCGGACACCCCGAATAACTTGTTTTTTACGACGACCGCGCTGAGAGACTACCACTACCAGAAACAGAAAAACAACGCGTACTATCATATCCAGGCAATCAACCTGCCGTTTCAAAATATAGAGTTTTACTATTTAAAGGGAGGAACCACATGAACTTCGAACCGCAAACCTATGAAGAACTGATCCGCATGAAACGCTGTGTGGAACTGACGAAATATTATGAACTGTCGGAGGAGGAACTGGAGAAAATCTATCAGTTCCTGGAGCAGAATCCGGATGCGTCCGTAAAGGGCGGACGCCAGAACCTCGCATTGATCACAGGGAATGACGTGCAGAATGCCCAGGTCATCATCACTCGCTGCATTGACAGTGGGATCGACGGACTGCAGATGTCCCGGACGGTATTCAAGGTCATTCCGCATTACACCCCGTCCTCAGGCTCCGGCGGGAGCGGCGGCTCATCTTCCAACAATAACAACAATAATAACAATAACAACAATAATAATAACAGATAGGACGTGACACCATGCCATTTGTATCCGAGACATTTCATATGCGCAGGCTTGCGGAAAGCGGCGTCCATATTAAGACCACCTATATCGCAGACGGTGCGCTGCGCTGCCGTGACACCGACGGAAGTGTGCAGGATGACGTGATCCGCGGTATCCGCTGCCGGAAGGAGTATTTTCTCCAGGGAAAACCGGTACATGTGGAGAAAATCTTCGATTCCCGGATTGAGTACACCTATGTATCCGGACTGGACGACGAGACCCCACATACCTGTGAAAACTGCGGCTTCACCGGAAAAATAAAAGATTTCGCAGACGGCTGCCCTTATTGCAATGCCGCATCCAATATCGACTACGCGGACAAAGATCTCGGCAGCAAGCACCATTACGACCTGGTACTGAAAAATCCCATCTACCGGATCGTTACTGCAGGGGTGGATTATGTGGTGTCCCTGCTGCTTACCTGGGGATTCATAACGAGTACTTCCAGGACATTTAACGGTTATGACATCACGAAAATCTTTCTCTACGGAACGATTCTCGCGCTGATTCTCTATTACTTTTTCTACCTGTGCGACGGATATGTGGTGCTTGGTCCCATTAGACGATACAAGGAAGCGCAGAACAAAAGACAGCAGGAATTCTGGGCACGCACCGGATTCGACAAGAAGAGGTTCTATAATAACCTGAACAGCGAAGCTGCCGGGAGATACTATTCCGAGCCGGATATCATCGATTATGACATGATCGACTATACAGGTCTGCAGGAGTGGGAACAGGACGATGTTACGCGTGTGGACGCGGAATTGCAGGTCAGACTGGTGTATCTTCATAACGGAAAAATTCATTCCCACTATCAGAAAGATATCTTCACCTTGCGGAAAAATGAAAAGGCTATTACCCTCGGAGCCGGCATCCATGTCATCAAATGCTCTAACTGCAATGCCAATATCGACCTTACAAAGGGCGTCTGCGAGTATTGTGGGGCCAAAATCGAGCCACTGCAGGAGTGGAGCGCGGAGTAAAATGAAAATGAGAGAAAGTCATAAATCATAAAATGTGAGAGAATGTGAAAATAAGGCTCATAAAATGTGATGAGCAATGTAGAAAGTAGGAAAATAGATGAAACTATGGCTGGATGACCTCAGACCGGCACCCTGGGGCTATGAATGCGCAAAGTCCGTAAACGAAGCCAAGGCACTGATCCGGGAGGCAGAACATAAAGGAATCGAGATCGAAGTCCTGGATCTCGATCATGACCTTGGCGATTTCGCCGGACAGGGCGGCGACGCCATTAAACTCCTCGACTGGCTGGTAGAACGGGAGACTTTCTACCCGGTGGAGATCCATACCGCGAACCCCGTGGGCAGAGCGAATATGGAGAATATGCTGGCAAGGTACTGGGGAGAGCAGTATTGGTAAGATACCGCAAGATGTAACGATATAAGTTACAAAAAATAAGTTGATATTTTGCAGAGTTGTGAGTATGAATAAAGAATTGTAGCCCCGCATACAATAATATTATCATTGCTTTTTTTTTGCGGATAAAGTATTATTGTATGGAAAGGGAATTACTTCGTGAAACACGAACAAATCGTTACGGAGGATGAAAGAATGATTGTAATGGATTTACAAGTAGATAATTTCATGGCAATGAAAAATTTTCATATGAATATGTCTTACCCTAAGAAGATTGTCGGATCGCAATTAGAGGAGTATCTTGCAGGGGTGCCAAACTTCCGTTATAAGAAAATTGTAATTTTGATGGGTGGAAATGCAACAGGGAAAACATCTATCGGAAGAATGATGATGATGATCTTCAACTTTATGGATAAAAAAATTTATAATGGACTTACAGACATGATATGTGATAAGGGTAGACAAGCTTCCTTTAGTATCGATTTTGTGGGCAATCGAAATATTTTATATCGGGTGGAGACTATATTTATGCCCCCACAAGGAGAGGATTATCAAAGCACAGACATTAATGTAACTGTTAGGTCAGTCTCCATTGGGAAAAAAGATAGTTATAAGACATGCATAGAGCGTTTGGAACAAGAGAAAGAGCAAGCACTGCCGAGTTATATAGAAGAACTGGAAAAAATAGAAGGATTATCATGGTCGTTTGCATATCCGTCGGATTATTTGGGTGCGAATAAGACAACATATCATAATTATACGAAAAAAAATCTTAAAATAATGGAGCTGATACTTCAAACATTGGATCCGGCGATCATCAAAATAGAAAAATCTGATGAGATAGAAAATACATTTATCATAAGATATGAACAATTTTCTGTGATTGTACAAAACGGAGAAATATTAAATCCTAAAGTATTATCAAGTGGTACGCGTTCCGGAATAGAAGTCGCGGAAATGCTAGCATCCATTTTAGAGGACAAATTCGGTTTTTATTATTGTGACGAAAAATTCTCATATATACATAGCGAAGTAGAAAAGGCAATATTATCTTTAATGATTGAAGGTCTGGATGACAATGGTCAGTTGTTTTTTACAACTCATAATACGGATATCTTGGATTTGCCGTTGCCCAAGCATTCTTTTGTGTTCTTAAAAAAGGATATTACAGATACAGAACAGCCGATTAAGTGTATCAGTGCGTCAAGCTTATTAAAAAGGAGTACAGACAGTGTGAAAAATGCTGTGGAGAATGACCTTTTTTCAATTAGTCCTAACGTTACGAAGTTATATGAAATTGAGGCAATGTACCAAGGATAGAGGTGCGCGATGGAAAAAAAGGGGAATTATCGGTATTATGTAGAAGGGCAGAATGAGGAAAAGTTGATTTCTGTGTTAAAGACAGAAATGGAGCTCGTATGTCCCGGAAAAATTGAGGTGATTAATGTTGTCCAAGAGGAATTGACGGCAGTACGATTGATGCAATTGAAACCGCAGACAACGGTGATATTGGTTTTTGATACAGATGCCGGAAATATAAATATTCTAAAAATGAATATTGAAAAATTAAAAAAATGTAGACAGGTCAAACAGATATGGTGCATCACACAGGTTGAAAATATAGAAGATGAGTTGGAGAGAAGTTGCAATATTAAAGCGGTTACACAACTTACTGGTAGCAAATCAGAGAAAGATTTTAAACGCGATTTTATTGCCTTGAAAAATTTGAAAAACAAACTTGAACAATTTGATTTTGATATTGAGAAAATCTGGAACTGTTCTCCGAAGAATCAATATAAAGAAATAAAGAATGATGCTTCAAAAATAAAGAAAACTTAATGTAAAATACATATCTGATATGCCGGATTATTCTGCTATAAGATACTCTTCATGTTTTCTTACAAGCTTGGTAATTTCATGCTCTGTGAGGATGTATCGAATAATATCTTTCGAGGCATACAATGAGAGCACCTGCCTGATTGAGGCAATAGAATGTTTCTAAGAGCGTACCGGTTATCAGGACCAAACAGTCAGAAACTCCTCGACTGGCTGGTAGAACGGGAGACTTTCTACCCGGTGGAGATTCATACCGCAATTTATAACTGCAATAAATCATAATTAGCCGCAATATATCAAAAACAAATTGATATATTGCGGCTAATTATATATAATATTAATATATAACATGATATCTATCAAAAAGATGCATTATAGAGTAAATCGGTATCGCAGAGGTTCAAGACATACATTATTAGATTATCGTAACAAGATGGGAGAGGACCGGATGAAAACATGCAGACAACTGGCTACAGAATGGGGAATTGCAGAGAGAACCGTGAATGATCTGTGCAAAAAAGGAAGAATAGTCGGCGCGGTGAAGGAAGGCAGAGCCTGGCAGATTCCTGACGATGCGGAGAAGCCGGCGGATGGCCGCATATCATCCGGCAAATACAAGACGCAGCCGGAAGAGAGAGAACATAAACCGCTTCCCATCGGAATCTCCGACTATGTGCGGGCACAGTCGGAATACTATTATGTGGATAAGACATTATTGATCAAGGAATTTCTGGACAGAAAGCCGCTCGTATCCCTGTTTACCAGACCGCGGAGATTCGGCAAGACTTTAAACATGGATATGCTCAGAGTCTTTTTTGAAACCTCCGACGAGGACACAAGCAGATATTTTACGGATAAGAATATCTGGAAATGCGGTGAGGAATACCGTGTGCATCAGGGAAAATACCCTGTTATCTTTCTGACGTTTAAAGATGTGAAATTTGATACCTGGGAGGCAACCATTGCCAAAATCGGAGCCCTTCTGCAGGAAGAGTACGGAAGACATCGTAAGCTTATGGAAAGTGAGCGAATCGCAGATTATGAAAAAGAATATTACGCCAGAATCCTGTCCGGGACTGCTACGGAAGTAGAACTGTCTTCGGCACTGGAACGCCTCTCCAAGATGCTGGCTGATTACTACGGTAAGGCACCGATTATCATCATTGATGAATATGATACACCAATCCAGGAGGGCTATGCAAAGGATTTTTACGATGAAATCATCGGTTTTATGAGGAATTTCTTCTCGGGAACTTTTAAGGATAACAAGAATCTGTCGTATGGTTTCCTGACCGGAATCCTCCGCATTGTGCAGGAGAGCATATTCAGCGGCTTGAATAACCTGACGGTAAATTCTGTACTGGACGAGGAATATGACAGCTTCTTCGGCTTCACCGGCGAAGAGGTGCATGAACTGCTGGAATACTACGGCGTATCGGAAAAAGAAGAGGAACTGAGAGAATGGTATGATGGATATCTGTTCGGACACCGGGAAATCTATAATCCATGGTCGGTGATCAACTATGTCTCCAGAGGCTGTACCCCACAGACCTATTGGGTGAATACCGGTAAAAATGAAATCCTGGACGATGTCTTAAAAACGGCAACAGAGGAAGTTACGGAAAAGCTTTTTTCACTTATGCAGGGAGAAAAAGTAATTGCGCGGATCAATACAAACGCAGTTTACCGATTCCTTACCGAAGACCCGGCAAATATCTACAGCCTGCTTATGGTAGCAGGGTATCTGAAGACAATGCGAAAAGAATTGCAGGCAGACGGATCCTACCTGTGTGAGGTATCTGTCCCGAACAGAGAGATTGCAGCGGTCTATAAGAACGAGATCCTGTCACACCTGTTGCAAATCGGCGCCGTCACCAGAACGACTGCCGATAAAATCGCGGAAAGCCTCTATGCAAATGACCATAAAAAGTTACAGACGGCAATTGCAGAATACATGGATAAGACAGTCAGTTTCTATGATGCTGGAACCGAAGGATTCTATCACGGACTTATCCTCGGACTGGTTGCGTTAATGGACGCACAATATCGGATCAAGTCCAACAGAGAATCAGGAGACGGACGATACGATATCAGCATGATCCCCAGAAAAAGCAGATATCCCGGAATTCTCATGGAACTGAAATGGAAGAAAAATCTGAGCGCAGAAGCTCTGGAACAGTTGGCGGAGGAAGCATTGAAACAGATAGATGAAAAAAGGTACGAGACAGAGATGAAGGAGGAAGGGACAGAAGAGATTCTGAAACTGGGAATTGCGTTTTCGGGGAAGAAAGTAAGGATTAAAATGGGGTAGGTTTTAGATAGAATAGAAATACCGATGTTGGTGGGAAAGATGCTGATGTCGGTATTTTTTGATTATCGAATTATGATTAGAAATGAAAAGTAGAAGTTAGTCGTGCAAAGATATTCCATAAGCTTCTCAGTAGAAGTTACTAATGCAATCAACCCTTCGTTGATTTTTTAAAAAAGTTTGTAAGATTCTGTCGAAATTCGCCATATATAATATAAGAAGAAGTTTTTTTAAAATGTATATTTGAAAACAGTAAATAAAAAAGTAGAGGTGACAACTGTGTCTGTAGCAGACGAATATCGGAAAATATACGACGCTTGTGTAAGTCAAGAACTAAAAAAGGAAATTGCAATATATGAACAAGAAAAGGGAATAAACAGGTATCAGCCACTAAGTCATAATTGCATTCAAAAATGTTCTACTGTATGCAATCACCAATGCCACAAAAGTCTTGGAGAGCTGATGAGGAAAAATATTATATTTTATTGCTACGGAGAAGATGAAATAGTATCAAATTTTAAAAGCGGATTTTTTTCGGATTTAGAAAGAGCGATGATATATGCATATAGATCACGGTTGCCTCATCGCCAACCTAACAAGGATGGCTTGCCAAGCGAGGTTTTACTAGATGCAATTATCCAGTCACTAGTTCCAGAAGCATATAAGATGGCGGTTAGAACAATATTTCGTCAAAATGATAATAATGAAATTAAAGGATATGATTTAACTTATTTTACAAATGCAGATGGAAAGATTACTTTATGGCTGGGTCAGGCAAAGCTTGGAAGCAGACAATACTGCAAAAATGGCATCTTAGAAGATTTGAAAGAAAAGTATACAAATTTGTACATGGCAAAACAAATCTATTTTTTGGCAGATAAACCGTCGGGGCTTACCGATGAAGCTAAAGAGATTTCAATGTTACTAAGTAAATTGAATATGCTAAATTGTCGCGAAAGTGATGGCACTAGAGCCGAACAACTAATTTTGTTTTTAAAGGAGCAAAATATTGAAATAAATATACCATGCTTATTGGCGTATGATAAAACAGATGTGTATACAGATATCACTGAAGTGGAAGAAAGATTGGAATCTGAGATGGGATGGGCCAAACAAATTTTTGAAAAATATTTTAAGTTTTCGGGAATTGATCCAAAATTAATTTTTATTATATTTCCGATAGATGATATTGAAGCTTTACGGGGAGATGAGGGATTTTATGCAGGACTATCTTAACTTACTTTTAGACGCAATAAATAATTATAATGAAGAGGATATGAATAGCAAAAATAAATTGCGGGATTTAGTATGCATAATTTCCGAAAATGACAGTGCTAAAAATGATCCACTCATTAGGGAATTACTATATACTGCTTCGCAAAAAATGCGTATTTTTGGTTACAACGTACAAAATGGCTTTTACAGGCAGGATGCTATAATTGAACAAAATTCTTCTGAATTGATGCAACTTCGTAATCGGAGTATCCTTAACAGATATAGGTCTAAGGTAAGGAGCAATAATATACTTGATAAAAGTCAGCAAAATATTATTGATTTTTACCAGTCTTTAGATAAAAAAAGAATGTTGGTCAGTGCACCAACTTCATATGGAAAAACTTTTATTATGAGGGAGATATTATATTTAAATAGAGAAAGATATAATAATGTGTTATTGGTGTTTCCAACAGTAGCACTATTGCGGGAAAATGCCTTAAATATGGAAGAGCTAAATAAAAATAGCCAATGGGGATATAACGTTATTAAATCTGTTGACGGCGAAATAAATAGTCAGGCAAGAAATATTTTTGTATTTACTCCTGAAAGAGCAATGCAACTATTAGCAAATTATCGTGAACTTAAGATAGATTTCTTCTTTTATGATGAAATGTATAAAATCGATGAAGATTATTGCAATGATGAAACAGATGATGAAGAAGATTCCAAGAAAAATCCATACGTGGAACATACATTTTTAGATGAGGCAAGGGCAAAAACATTTCGTATTTGTCTATATATTTTATCAAAAAAAGTAGAGGATTATTATCTGGCAGGACCTAATTTGAAAAAAGAAAAGTTTGGTCTGGGAATGCAGAGATATATTGCAGCTAATGGCATTCAAATTAAAGAAGTTGATTTTGAACCTACAAAACGGATACAAGTAAAGGCATATAGTAAGAAAATTGAAGAGGACTATACCGATCTTCCTTATTTAGAGAAACCGGAACAAATTAAGATTCATAGTAGAATTAATGACAAAATATGTGATGTGATTGAATACATTGAAAAAATGGGGTATGGATCAACAATGCTATATTGCACAACCCCGTCTAAGGTAAATGAATATGCTACAAAGTTGGCCCAAAGGCATCCTCAAAGTTCTATAACAAACAAGAGATTTGCAGTGTTTGTAGAACATCTTAAAAGGAATTACGACATAGATCATTCTATTGATGAATGGAGTTTTGTGAATGTATTAGAAATGGGATTCGGTATGCACCATGGAAAGATGCCTAAATATATTCAAAAAGAAGTACTGGATTTATTTAACGAAGGAGTATTTGATTTACTTTTTTGTACCTCGACTATTGTCGAGGGGGTTAATACTAATGCTAAAAATATGGTTGTATTAAATCACAAAAAAGGTCCTAACGATTTAACGGTTTTTGATTTCAAAAACATTATAGGAAGAGCAGGGAGGTATTATCATAACTTTGTTGGAAGATACTTTTTGGTTGATAAAGAGTTGCAAAAATTTGAATATAGCGAGGATTCTGAACTTAATTTTGTTACTTATGATGATTTGCCGTTAGACCCGGTAGATATAGATAATTCGGATTATGATGATCTGACTTATGAAAACAAAGTTTATAAACAAAGGCGATTAGAAGAGCAAAAAGAGTATATATTGACAGATGAAGTTTATGAAAAAAACAGGTTAATAAAAAAGGAATATCAGGAGGCACTCTTGAAATTTTTGCTACGCAATAAAGAACTTTATGATAAATTTTACAGATACACTCTTTTTCCGGATATACTGAAACAATTTACAACATATCACGCTTTGAATACAATACTGGATATTTTTCAGCAAGGGAATTTGCTGGAGGAAAATATTGTTAAAAAGTATAAAGCAATTAGTGATAACTATTGTATGAACGGATTCCATGGGCTGTTAAAATATGAAATTGATAATGCTCGCAAAGAAAAATATAATAAAGAAGGAAAAAGGATTAAAAATAAGAGTATAGATAAAGCCTATATGGATGCTTTTAAAACTCAAAAAGATATTATAGAACATAAGATACCAAAAATGTTAGTGCTCTTTGAAGCTATTTTTGTATA
>CAKRRS010000077.1 GCA_934394665.1 uncultured Acetatifactor sp.
ATACTTGTCGATAGAAATGGCAATATTGTAGGGGATCCGATCCTTGGGGGAATTGATAACCAGGATAACTATGACTCCCTGATGCAGCAGATTCAATCGGTAATTGATGCAGACAGTGCAAACCAATAATGCAAAGCAACCTTGAGGTTTCTTCATTCACCTGTTGGCAGCGGCAATTGATTTTGATATTATTTATCAAGAATAGTAACGATTCAGAGCCATATAAAACTGCTTATCTGCCTGAATGCAGGCATTTGCAGAACACAGTATTGCATAATTCTGATGGCCGGATAACTAACGACTCTCAGAACAGATCTAACATATTATCCAGGTATATCGCTTCTCTGACGTGCAGCCGATACCCCGGTTTTGTCATGTAATACAGAAGGAATTCGAGGATGAGCGCACTGCCAAGTCCGCGCCCTTCGATCTTAAAATTGGAAAATCCCATAGGCAGGTAGATCTTCTGAATATCCTCCGTGCTGATAAATCCGGGATTTTCCATGGCTTTTGAGAAGCGATATCCGCCGGAAGCCTCCGGGGAGGTACAACAGAACTTTGAATCATCTCCCAGATTCCGGCGGCTGACAGCCTCATAGCATTCCTTTCTGTCCCTGCAGCCAAAGCTGCAGCATTCATTACACAAAAATTCTACTTTCTCTTTTTGAGAATCCGACAGGGTATCCAGTTTTTGATATTGTTTATTCAGACGGAAATCCGGCACTACATATCGGAATTCTTTCCGGTTAATCTCATCTCGGAACTGCCCAAAATCCGTCAGGACTTTCGTGGTGGAAGACACGAGATAAAGCGTGGGATACTTTTTCTTCAAATATTCCGACAACAGCGCAGAATGAACAATCACTCCATTCTGTACAGATCCGCTTTTAGCAAACATTTCGCAGAGTTCATTGCATTTTCTGTCTGTTAAATGCTCTTCACGAAGGAGAGAATTGCTGAAGGTAAGGCGCGCTGAGATTCCGTATCTCCGTAACAGTGTCAGTACTTCCCGCGCATCATGATCCTCCGTTGACACACGTCCTCCGCCCCAGATACAATCCGGTGGGGCTCCGTAGATGGAGCCAATGTCACACCAGTCGTAAAAATATTCCCGATGCTCCCGGAATAACGGCAGAAATATCCGGTATAATTCGTAAAATTCAAACAGACCGGGAAGATGGTAATAAGCTGTTTTTTGCATATGCCTCATACGAATCGCGCGCCATCTTTTCTTTTCCCGAAAGCCTCACAATTCACAATAATATCGCCATTCTCCTGAATGGTAATATTCTGCCAGTGAAATGTATTTTCATTTCTTTCCACGAAACGCCATTTTCGATTGGGATTTTCCAAAACGGTTCCTGTCAATATTCCATTTTCCATGGTAAAACGCAAATTTGTAAATTTACTCTTGCATGCATATACCATATCATAGTAATGGGTCTTTGAATTATATATTCTAAGTCCGACACCATATTCACCATCCGGCTGTGGAGAAGTCTCCCTCGTCGCTCTGGAAGGACATATGAACATATCTTCAATACCTATCCCGTTCAATACCCGTCTGAAGATCCACTCTCCTTTTAACCGGCGCTGCGGCCTGCTACGATCACCATCTATAAATTTATCTTTATAATCAAATTCCCAATCACCCAATAGCGGAGCAAACCAATCGTATTCCTCCGGAATAGTTTCTTCCGATTGTCCATATAAAGCTTCTATAAAGCTATCCATAACACTAGCTGCCTCCTCTATATCTGCGTCAATTTTTCCAGCAATAATCATCCTCACATCTCTTATCCCCGGAAACAGTCCCCTACCTGTTTCACAATGGTCGCATCCAGCCAGCCCTTATCTGCCATATCCCGCAGGATCTCACAGGCTTTTTCATGGGGCATACCTTTCTTGTAGGGACGGCTTTCGGTCAATGCCTGATAGATATCAATACATGCCATCATGCGCTCCTGCGTGTTCAGTTCCGCGGCGGTCTTCCCGAAAGGATAACCGGTTCCGTCCAGACGCTCATGATGAAATGCCGCCCAGTCCCGGATCTCGTCAAAATCATCAATACCGGACAGAATATAGTATGTATATGCCGCATGGTGTTTCATCACGGCAAATTCATCTTCCGTAAGCTTTCCGGGTTTCTCCAGGATCTCATTACCTACCGCCACTTTCCCGATGTCATGTAACGCGCCTGCAAGGTACATCTTCTGCACGGTTTCCTCATCAAATCCCAGATAACGGCTCAACTGCTCCGCATCCTCTGCCACACCGATGGAATGGGTACTGGTGAATGGAGATTTGTAATCGACGATCTGTGCAAAAAAGCTTGCCAACTCCTCGATCTGCGCAAAACTTAGCTCCTGTTTGATGCGAGGGATTTTCTCCCACAGTTCTTTTTCAAAGCTATCCTCTCCCAGCGTCAGAAAATGCGGCAGGGGAAACGCCTGCAGGAAAGCATCCACACATTCCTTGTCCACAACGGTTCCTTCATTTTTGTGAAGATATCCACAAGCTTTATTGAAAATATCCTCCGTGAAGCCCTTTGCACCGTACGCCCGGTCCAACAGATCGCTTAAATGAATGACGCGGGAAAAAAGCGGAATCTCTTCCCATGTTTTTCCAAACGGTCCACTCCCATTGGCATTTTCATGGTGATACAGAATTACATCCTTCACATCCGTATGGAAGGGAAGTCTCTGTATATTTTTTTCACCCAGGGTACAGTGAATTCCTACCTGAGAAGCTTGCGGAACACTTGCAACATCCTTATGTAATTCTTCCTGAATATACTGTGTCAGTGCATTATCATGAAGCAGGGCACATGCTGCCAGATCCTGCAAGCTCTCACCGTTGATCCCCAGCTGCTCTGCCATGCAGACACTCATGTATGCCACACGCTTCGCATGTTTGTCAGACACATGTACCAGTTCTGCCTCCACACAGTCCAAAGCATACGAACAGGCTGACAATAATCCTAAAACATCTAATAACATTTCTATATTTCTCCAATCTCTTTATAACACACCTATTATGACAATGATTTATGTGAAAAGCAAGCATATTCCGGACAATAAATTATATCAAAAAGGAGCAGCTCCCGGTACTGCAGAGTTGCTCCTTCTTACTGTCCATCGATCGGATTATGTTAGCTATTGATCCTCTTAATTACTTCTTCCATCACAGGCATCGCAGGTATTGCTCCTTCTCTCTCAACACATAGGGAAGCCACCGCATTTCCAAAGCGGACACATTCTATCATTTCCTGTAAAGAATATTCTTCTATACGCTTACCGGATTCACAAATCTTATATAAAAAGCCTCCCATAAAAGAATCTCCGGCACCGGTGGTATCCACAACTTTGCTGGAATAGCCTGGAACATATGCTTCCTGCTGATCCTGCAGATATACAAACGATCCTTTTTCGCCTAAAGTAATGAGTACTATTTTTGCGCCATACTCTGTTATGCTCTCTGCTGCTTTCCGAACATCCGTATAACCTGTTAATAGCTCAATCTCTTCTTCTGATACTTTAACGATATCTGCATATTCTAAAATGCTTCTCATCCATTTACAGGCTTCTTCCTGTGAATCCCATAAACTGGCTCTGTAATTCGGATCATAAGAAATAATCGTTCCATTATTTTTCGCAGCTTTTAATGCAATAAACTCTGCATTTCTGGATATTTCATCAGTTAACGACAAAGAGCCTACATGAAGAATACGGCTTTGGCAGATGATATCTTTCCGTACTTCCTCACCCTTCAGTCCGATATCTGCTCCGGGTTTTCTGGCAAACGCAAAATTTCGTTCTCCGTTATCTGCCAGTTTAACAAAAGCAAGTGTTGTAAAATAGGCTGCATCACTTATTAATCCTTCGGTTGAAACACCGCATTTATCCAAGGTTTCCTTTAAGAAATCACCCAGGAAATCTTCTCCTATTTTTCCGATAAATGCTGTTTGGGCACCCAGCCGTTGTGCCGCAACCACAACATTAGCAGGTGCACCTCCCGGATTTTGTGTATAAGACAAAGTTTGTCTTTCACTCTCTTTTTTTCCGGTAAAATCAATCAATATCTCTCCCAGAGAGGTAATATCATAATGCCGTTTTGCCCTATATTTTATATCTACGCCTATATTTCCTTGTGGGTATAATTTTCCTGTATAGCGATATAAACCATGCTCCCACAATAATGTAAATGTATTTCCGTCTATGAGGATATCAATATCTGTTTCTTTTTCCATCATTTCACAGGGCACAGTCCGTATACCATATCTGGAAGCTCTGTCTGCCCGGTTATAATTCACGGTCATTTCTTTATTTGAAGAATCAAAACATATTGTCACGATATGTCTATCTGTATCATATAGATCAATACACAACAACTCTCCATCTCCCGGCAGCTTTCCCTTCAGTTCTACCATAACCGGCTCACTTTGCGGTGGTATGTTTTCACCGGTCCAATGTTTTTCCAATGTTCTGCTGAAGAGCTTCATCTCAGCTTTCACTTTATCAGCCACTTTTGCGCACAAGCGCCTGTTATCATCTAAATACCACACTCGTGATACATCCAGTATTCCACGATACCCCTCCTCCGGACCGAAATCCCGGATCCAGGGCATCCACAGCCAGCCGCCCAGCCAGGCAACAGACCGTATTTCCTCATGCAATACCGGATATGTCTGTGCCGCATAATAATGAGTTCCAAGATCCAAAGTTCCGCTTATCTCTTTATGGAATTCACATTTGTCAAAATCCACCTGTCCGGACAGATACAGCGTCGTTACACTGTCTTTTTCATACATCGGCGAAGTTGTCAAAAACCAGACATCATCAAGGCAGAAGGCATCCGGACATTCAAACATTCTGCCCTCACCGGGCTCTGCTTCGTACAAAATTCCGCTATACGCCCAATGGTACAGATCGGTAGAAGAGAACAGATAAATTCTTCCGCAGCTGTCCGGATGTTCAATTCTTCCGGTGGATCCTCCACAGATCATTCTCCATTTCCCTTGTGCAAAAAACACCTTGGGATCTCGAAAATCTCTTCCTCCCTTTTCCGGGACTTCTTTTATCAGCGGGTTTTCTTCTGCCTTTACGAAATGTATCCCATCCTTCGACACTGCCAGATTTTGCGTCTCAAAAATACCGGTTTCATCTTCCGTTCTTCCTGTATAAAATAAAAATAGCTGATCATCATGTACAACAACCGATCCGGAAAAGCATCCGCCGTTTTTATCGTTATCATAGGGCATATCGGGGACCAGTGCCGGTTCCAATTCTTCCCAGTGTATCAGGTCCCGGCTTACCGCATGCCCCCAGTGCATACTGTCCCAGTTATCATGGTACGGATTATACTGATAAAATAAATGATATTGTCCTTTAAAAAACACCAAGCCATTAGGATCATTGATCCAGCCTTTCTGTGGTGTAAAATGTAGGGATGGCCTTACGATTTCTCTCATTTTCTTATCCTTTCACTGCTCCTGCAGTCATACCACTTATAATATACTTCTGCAAAATGACATAAAATACCAATTCAGGAAGCATGATCATCAGACTCGCTGCAATGATCCCACTGTAATCCATGGAATATTGCCCTTTAAACATAGATGTCATTAATGACACGGTGTTTAAGGCATTATTCTGAATAAAGGTTGATGCAAACGGGAACTCATTGTAGATATAAACTGCATTAAAAATAATGATCGTCACGAACGTGGGTTTCATAACCGGAATCACCACTTTGGTACACAGCTTAAATAGATTGCAGCCGTCGATAATGGCTGCTTCTTCCAATTCTCCGGGGATATCTCTCAAAAATCCGGTAAACAGTAAGGTATTAAACGAGATGTTCACTGCAACATACGGCAGGATCAGTCCCAAACGAGTTCCAAGGATTCCCATCAATGAATCAATCCGGTATACCGGAAACAGTAGTACATAAATAGGGATTCCAATCCCGATCAGTAGGAAAAGATACAATGTTTCCGATGTCTTATGGTTTCGAAAAACCATTCTGGCAATTGCGAACGAACTCATAAAAGTAAATAAAATACTGAAAAAAGTAGATATTACTACCAGTAAAATCGTGTTAAAATACATTTTGGAAAAATCAATAGTATCGATCGCACGCTGATAATTTTCAAAGCTTATTGTCTGCGGCAAAGAAAGCGGACTGTTGACAATCTCATTATTTGTCTTTAATGAAAGCAACATAGCCCATAGTATGGGCATGACCAAAAGAATAATCAATCCCAGCAGACATATGTAAAAAATGACTTTTTTTATCGATATTCTCTTGTTTCTCATGTTTAACTCCTTTGCTTCCTCGTTGTGATCTTAATATAGGAAAACGAGCCCAGAATTGAAAGCAACAGAATTGCAACCGCAATTGCCATTCCATATCCATACCTTCTGGATGTAAACACTGTAAAATACATATATGAGGTAAGCAGCTCCGACTGATGAGCAGGTCCTCCGCCTGTCATCTGATATACCAGTTCATATATTTTAAATACGCCTGTTACCACCAGAACAATATTAATAATAAAGGTCTCTTTCAGCATAGGAATTGTCACATAAAACAAGCGTTGTAACAAATTGGCTCCATCAATATCGCAAGCTTCGTAAATATCTCCCGGTATTGCTTTGATTCCGGATAAAAAAATAGTTCCATGGAAACCCAGTACCTGCCATGTGAATACGATCGCCAATGACAATGGAGACCATTTAGTTCCACCGATCCATTCAATAGCAAGCATATCCAGTCCTATTTTGCGCAATACACTATTTACCAGCCCATAATTAGGATTCAGGATATATCCCCAGATAATTCCTATGATAATAGGCGCTATTACATAGGGAGCAAAAATCACCATTTTAAAAAATGCGTTTCCGTGAAAATTCTTGTTCATCAATAATGCTGCCATAAAAGATCCAACGATCAGGAATATCACACTGAATAACAATACTAAAAATGTATTTTTCAATGCGATCAGAAATAGCTTATCATGGAACATCGCAACATAGTTTTTTATTCCCACAAAGGATGCTTTTCCAAGACCACTGTAGTCCGTAAAGCTATAATAAAATGCGATAAACACAGGAATAATAATAAATACTGCATAAATCATAAGAGTCGGAAGCAGCATAATGATTTTTGCTTTCTTTGTACTCAACCAATACATAGCTTTCTCCCTTTCCATTCTATAGAAAAGAGCGGTATTACTTAATTTCATACCGCTCTTATAGTTTTATCTTTCGGCACTTTGTAAATTTTCCACATAATCAGCTGCTTCCTCCGGTGTGTAAACGCCGGTCATAACACCGAAGGTAGCATCAAAATATCCATATGCCACATTGGACGAAAGTGAATTAAACGGCTCAGTTACTGCTTTCCAATCATCATTTAATGCCGTGATCATCGTGGAAAGTACAGGATGTTGGCTCTCATCAATCTGTCCATTATATGTAGAGCACGGTAATGCCGCGGTATCCTCGGCAATGATCCTGGTTCCCTCTTCGCCGTAATAGAACTGCCAGAACTGCATAATTGCATCTAACAATGCAGGATCTTCTGCTGCCTTTGAAGATACTACATAAACACCGCCGGATGCCTTGATTCCGATCTGCTGCTCATACTGGCTGTCAGAAAAGGTAGGTCCCCAGAAAAATCCGATTTTAGAAGCCATATCACTTCCCTCAAAATCACCGATATCCCATGCTCCGGAATTGAACATTGCTGCATTTCCACCAAGGAACTGCTCTTTTGCTTCAAAATATCCAATATTGGAAATGTCCTTTGTGAAAGTTCCTTTTTCACGCATTTCTTCTACTTTTTCAAAATAGTGAATAAAGTCTTCGTTATTCCAGGAAATGCTTCCATCCTTCAGACCGTCAAGCTTTTCAAAGAATCCATATCTTGCAAGCATTGTCTCAAATGCCCAGATACTGTAATTATCCTGCGCCCCCACGGTCAGCGGTGTGATTCCGGCTGCATTCAGCTTATCTACCGCATCCAGGAACTCTTCATAGGTAACAGGCACTTCTTCGATTCCTGCCTGCTGGAAGAGATCTTTGTTATAATAAAATCCTACCATCATAACTTCACTGGGCATTCCCACATCTTTGCCGTCAACGGTACATGAATGCACCAGTCCGGGAAGAAGGCTGTCATTGATACCATACTGATCCAATGCATCCGTCAGATCATATAAATACCCATTCTGTGCGAACTCCTTTGCGGTTGCCTGCTCCAGCCAGAAAACATCCGGAAGCTTATTTTCTCCTGCCAGTAAAGTCATCTGTGTATTATGCTCGGACACTTCTTTGCCCGTAATATCAATTTTAATCCCCGGATGGCTTTCTTCAAAGGCAGTAATAATCTTCTGCAGATGCGGCTCCTGTGCCTGAATATCAGCAACATGCTCTGCAAACTTGATCGTGATCTCTCCGGACCCATCTGCAGTCGTAGAGCTCTGCGCAGTCTCTGCACTATCTGTAGTTCCTTCTGCATTTCCGCATCCTGCCATCGTAAACAGCATAGCAGCCGCACAAGTAAGTGCCATCATTTTTCTCCAATACTTTTTCATCATAATTGTACCCTCCTTATTCTTGTACATGAATATCATCTAACGTCCCATACAGGATGTCAATATGTTTGCACATTTTCCCATTCTCTTCCTTCTGACTGTAGATACCCCATGCTTTTCCACAGATGAAGAAACTGGACATTTCACCTTCTATTGCAGGATGGAATGACAAGGTTCCGCGATACATATCACTTTGCAGTCCCAATAATGCATTCAGCACTCCCCAGCTTGCCATTGCTCTGCAATAATGATGACCGGACTCGATCTCACTGAACGGATTCCTCTTGTATCCGTCATAACGATCCCGAATTGACTTTACCACCGTCAGACCTTCCTCTACACAACCTGAATAAATCAGATTAACGGCTACTTCATACTCTACTCCTGTCCACACCTCTCCGGCATAGGATAACGGGAATTTAGGTCTGCCGCCTTTCGGCCAGGTAGCTACTACCATTCCATGCTCTTCATTGATTGCATATGCTCTGTGTACACTGTCCGTATGATAAAAATCCGTTTTGTAATTATACTTGAATACGGATTCCATAGCAGATTTTACATGCTCTTTCGGTAAAATCTCCCCGATTCCGGCCATATATGCCAAGAACTGTCCGAGAAGCTGATCTGACAGGCAGCCTTTTCCGAATTGATACTTATATTTATCAATCTCCTTCTGTACCTGAATATAATATTCTCCGTCAAACATCAGTTGATCGGCTCTTGCAACTCCTTTTTCGTAAGCATCTGCGTATAGCTGATGATGTTCTTCATCCCCTACGATCTCAGCCATCTCTTCACAGCATTTCAGTGCTGCCAGGAAGATACTGTCCGTCATGGGATTCGGTCCGTAGAATTCAATATCATAGGTTGTATTCTGCTGACCGTCCAGTACATCATCTCCATCCAGATCCCATTGTTTCAAGGCATATTCCATTGCCAACACTACTTTGGGCCAAATGGTCTTCAAAAATTCTACATCCCCGAGATTCTTGAAATCCCGGTAGACACGAACAACACTTCCAAGTTCTCCATCACAGGCCGGAACCATTGCATACCGTTCCTGATCAAATACGGAAAACATTCGTGTAGACATGCAACCTGTCTCATCTGTTTCTCTCAAAAATTCTACATTACGCATAGTTTTTTCAAGATCCGGGAACAGAAAAGCAACCGTCTGTGCATAATTCCATACATGAGGCACACTACCGTAACCGCAGCCTATGTAGTCACGTATTCCTTCAAATCCGGCAAAAGTTCCATCTTCCAGCCGGAAACATAAATTACTTCGAAGATTCGTAATGTTTGCAGTCAGAGCATCAATCACATAATAAGGTAATGTAGTCTTATGGAACATAGCATCGGCAAATTTTCTGCTGTCTGATTCCAGTCGTTCCTTATTATGGTATACATATTTTGCTACATCCCATGCATCTGTGAATTTTGTTGCATAGTAATTTCTTACTGTTCCGTATTCACCGCGCTGGAATTTCTCGTAGTCCTCATCAAACTCGATCCATGCCTTTACTCTGTTAGGAAAATACCATGTAATGACAAATTCGAAGGTTTTTTCTTCTCCCGGCTGAAGTTCTTCCCATGCTCCGATGGATCCGATCTTTTCTCTTCTTTTCAGGAAACTGAAATTATGAAATTGTGCAAATTCACATCCCACACTGTCAGATACGGTCTCTTTTTCCAAAAGTCCATCACTGGTAAAGTCATCCCAGAAATCCTGTATTCCATCCACCCATTCGCCGTCAAACCACTGTGTTTTATAGGTTACATTGGATCCACTGGTCAGAATCGCCATATTTCCATACCGTAAATGATCCTCTTGTAAATGTTCGGGTGAATAATACAAACCCTTCACATCATCAAATTCTCGATATTCATTTTTTACACTGTCGGCCAGCTTCAGGTTCTCAATAACATCATATCCCTCAAAGCCGGATGCATTGGGAAGCGTACCTACCAGGCTTACTTTTGTTGGACAGTCTGCAACATTTTTCACCGTGTATCGGATAATTGCGCAGGGAATACTGGAATCATCTGTATTTAAAGGAATAAACGGTGTATATGCTTCCATTGATACTTTTACGGGCAATTCGGAATCTTTGAAATTCACCCTTGCAAAAGGATATTCACAAATCAGTTCTGAATCTTCCATTCTTGGCAAGTTTACTAATTCAGCCTGAAGATATCCGTGCGAACTGGTATATGGCGGAACCATTCTCGATTCCAGAATTTTCGATATAGGTTTTTCCAGTTCTTTGTTTTCCGTACGAATTGCAAAAAAGGAAAGGGGAAATTTTGTATTCTTTGAAGGCCAGTTAAAAATTTCCCAGTCGAGGAACTTTCCTCTTGAATTTACAGAGAAATTACCTGTTCCGATTCCGCCCAGCAGAAAACGGACTTCCGTTGCATCCCGCTTAAAGACCCGCGGTGTTCTGTCAAATAATTTCTCTTTTGAAAATGTCTTTTTCATCTTCTCCTCCTTTTAGTTGTTCGGTTGTTCGAATAACTTGTTTTATTTTTTAACTCTCTGCTTTTGCAGAGAGTTTTTTTATTTAATCTTGTTTGTTCGAATAACTTATGCTATGATATTAGCATAACAAAAATATATTGTCAATCACTTTTCAAAATGTGGGGGATTTTATGAACACCAGAACACCAAAATACATGCTTATAAAAAATGAATTTGTCCAGAAAATCGAAAGCGGATATTATCGTCCCGGCGATCTCATCCCTTCCGACAATGAATTAATGCGTACTTTAAATGTAAGTAAGAGCACTATTACACAAGCCCTGAAATGTCTGGAAGCTGAAGGATATATTATACGGCAACAAGGAAAAGGCACTTTTGTAGCAGACCGCTCCAAAGATAAAATAAACCTTTCTATTTATTTATGTCCTATGGAGGATAATGAGAAACATTTTTGGATCTCTCTGATTGAACAGTTTAATCTGACATCTTCCGGTTTTTTCGTAACACCGACTTTTCTCACCAACGATAAGGCTCCTCTGCGTGACTCGCTGTTGCAAAGCTTTACCAGTGGAAATGCACCGGATATTCTGTCCCTGGACGGTCCTGATGTCCCCTATTGGGCATATATGAATTCTCTGCTGCCGTTTGATGGATATATGGATTCGTCTTTCCTATCCTCTTTTCTGTCTCCCATTGTGACACAGGGAACCTATCAGGGAAAACTATATCATCTGGGTTATACGGAATCCACTTTATGTATTCTGTATAACAAGGAGTTGTTCCATTCCCTTGGTATCCGCATTCCGACTTCTGCGGAAGACGCCTGGAGCTGGGATGAGTTTCTGAATGTCTGCCATACAATACAGACCAAAACTTCTTTTCCCTATCCTTTGCTTATGGACTCCGGACGCGGTCTTTCTCCGAAATCCGGAGAATGGAACAGCTATGCAGGATTGCCATTTATCGTGCAGAACAATGGTAGTTTTTTTAACGATACACTGACGGCAACCTCTGGATATATTAACTCTCCGGCTTCCGTCGCTGCTATGAATTGGCTGGGCGAATTATTTCATAAATATCATTATACCCACGTGGAGGATCTCAGTGCCGATTTTCCTGAAAACTTTGCCATGAGTCTTTCCCTGCCCAGTGCTTATTTTCAATCGCAGAAAAGGAATAGTAATATCGGCATAATCCCTCTTCCCCATGGTATAAAAGCAGCTTCTCCCCATGGAAGCTGGGGATTATGCATGTCCAGACAGACACAATATCCCAGGGAATGTTGTGAATTTATCCGTTATGTTTTCAGTCTGCAGAACCAGTTGAAGATCAGTCAGTTAACGGGTATTCCTGTTTTAAAAGAGATTTATGACGTAATGGACAGCTTTCAGGCTGGTTCCGGCAACAGCAATATTTTATTTTCACAATTACGGAACACCTCTTTTACCAGACCGCAGACCCCCGCATATCCTTTCTTCAGTAAGCAGTTTTCCTATGCGTTTTATAATATTGCCATGGGTGCTGATGCACAAGAAGAAATGAATCACCTGGCGCAGCAGGTAGACGATCATCTTTACCGGCATAATTACTATCAGCAAAGCTAATAATTTAGGCTAAGGATAAATAACTTCATTTATCCTTAGCCTTTTTCTTAAATATGCAATTTTGACATTTCCTCTTCCAGTCCCCACCGCTTACAGTTCTCTGCCAACTCCGCCAGCGAATATCTGAGGTAATCCATGGGCTGTTCCTTCGTAATCTCCACGGCAAAACGAAGATTTTTATAAGTGTTCTTCATTCCCCAGATCACATCCTCCCAGGGAGTTCCCTCAGGGATTCCTTTCACGCTTTCATCTGCATAGACCACATTTTTGGCTCCCGCCTGATACAGAAGATCGAAATAGGCTTTCATTTCCACTTCGTTCAGCTTCTCGTGAATAAAAATAAGCCCTTCTCCGTATCCCATAAATGATGCCTTGCCAAGATACCGGTACAGCATCTGCTTTAGCATCTTTTCCGCACAGGTATAGTCGCTGACTCTTCCCAATACGATCGGAGAAAAACCAATAGAATTAGCCGGAAGAGTGTAAAGCATGCCTTCGCACTCTTTTCCGGCTTTTATCATTTTCCCTGTTTTCTCAAAAATCACCAGGGATTTCTCATCATATTTTACTTTTTTCTTATAATCATAGATCTTAATGTCTGCACAAAGCTCTGAAGGGGTAAACTTTTCCATCCCGGTACCTCCATCCGTTTCTGAAAATAAGTATACCTCTTCTGCCCTGTCAGTTCAATCTGGTTCTTTTACCGGGGAATCCGGGTCTCTTCCTTGTGCTCCGCAGGCAGACAGCTCCAGCGTCATAATTCTCAGGCCTCTTGGGATTTTTCTTTTCCCTCAATAATCGTCCTTACCTCTTCTACTGTTTTATCTGTAGCA
>CAKRRS010000078.1 GCA_934394665.1 uncultured Acetatifactor sp.
GTCTGAAGATGATCAAGGAAAAATATCCCGATCTGCAGGTGATCGCAGGTAACGTGGCTACCGGCGATGCTACCCGTGCTCTGATCGAAGCAGGTGCAGATGCCGTTAAGGTAGGTATCGGACCCGGTTCCATCTGTACCACCCGTGTCGTTGCAGGTATCGGTGTACCTCAGGTATCCGCTATCATGGACTGCTATAGCGTGGCAAAAGAATACGGTATTCCTATCATTGCTGATGGCGGTATCAAGTATTCCGGAGATATTACCAAGGCAATCGCGGCCGGCGGTAACGTATGTATGATGGGTTCCATGTTCGCGGGATGCGAGGAGAGCCCGGGAGAATACGAGCTGTTCCAGGGAAGAAAATATAAGGTTTATCGTGGCATGGGTTCCATCGCAGCGATGGAGAACGGCAGTAAGGATCGTTATTTCCAGGAAAATGCGAAGAAGCTGGTTCCCGAAGGTGTCGAAGGACGTGTGGCTTACAAGGGCAGCGTGGAAGATACCGTATTCCAGTTACTCGGCGGTCTCCGTTCCGGTATGGGCTACTGCGGTGCACAGGATATCGAGACCTTGAAGGAGACCGGCAGATTTGTGAAGATTTCCGCTGCATCCCTGAAGGAGAGCCACCCTCATGATATCCATATCACCAAGGAAGCTCCGAACTACAGTGTAGATGACAAATAAGTCATACAGCTGTTCGCGGAACATGAGCAGTCGCAAATGATGAACGCTACGATAAGAAATGCAATAATAATTGTTTTCGAAATCGGATCATAAGAAATGGCAAAATAAATGGAAAGGGACGATTGCAGGCTGGGCTTGTGACCGTCTCTTTTTGTGAATCCTTTAAAAAAAATAACTAGTTTGAAACTCGAAATATTTGCAATAATTGACAAAAAGAAATGAATTTTTCAAGCAATTTAACAAAAACGGCAAAAAATGTAAAATAACAGCTTGTATCATTTCAGGTACACATGGTAAGATATAAATATCGCAGTGCTGTTTGTGGGAGAAGTGTCCCGGAGATTACAGACAGGATCTGCATAGCTTTGTTTAGGACAGCTAAGAGAACAAGCAGGGGAGCAAAGAAAAGTGGCTGAAATTTCGTTTCGTGAATTGATCGATCCAAAACGGCTGCAGCATCTGCAGAACGAATTTTGCAAAGTGACAGGCGTGACGGCGGTATGTCTGGATGCGGACCGTCAGATGGTCACAGAACCGTATTTGGGTAAAAACCGGAAAGAATCGGATGGGGAAGATCCGATTGCAGCAGAGTATCGCAGAAAGGCAGCGCAGGCACTGAACCGAGTGCAGGCAGGTTCGCTGGAGGAGCAGGTAGTAGAGGAACTGCCGGACGGCGGGCATGTGGCGGCAATTGCTGTAAATGTAGAAAATAAAACGATTTTATATTGGCAGGTATATGATCTGAAGAAGATAGATACGATCTCTTTCTATCAGATCCTGGATCTGCTCAGAGATACCAGTGCGGATATTTATAGAGACCGCATTTCCTGTTTCAGCGCGGAAGCGGAGAGCAGAAGAAGCAGATATGCGGAAGAAGAGATGAGCCGCAATCTTCATACCATCGAGGCGACCACGGAGATCGTGCAGCTTCTGGACAGCGATGAACAGGTTGAACTTACCATGAATAAGTGGCTGAAGATATTGTCGGAGCATCTGAAGATAGATACGGCGGAAATTTTTCAGCTGCATTCAGACACGGATACGATGAATGTCGTCTGTGAGTGGCGGACATCCGGACAGATCTCTTATTTTGACAAGACAAACGGCATTGCGGTCAACTCTTTTCTACATGTGGAAAAGCCGTTGGTGATCTCTACGGACAGTATGGATAATATTGGCTCGAAAGAGATCGAAGAGATCGGAATGAAGGCCGTAATGATCTTTCCTATCCTGAAACAGGAGAGCGGCAATATGGTTTTGTCCTTAAACCACAGGAAACAGGGACATGTCTGGAGCATGGCGGAGATTAAGTTTACGGCGGATGCAGTGAAAATCCTGCAAAGTATTCTGACCAGACGCATCCAGAAAAATTCGCTGGCAGGATCCTACGCTGCTCTGGAAGAGATTCTTGACAATGTCGGCTGCGCGATTTACGTGACGGATCAGAATACGGGTCGGATGCTGTTTGCCAACCAGATCCTGAAGAACACCTTTGCCAAGGAACTGATGGATCATAATTTTGATGCACTTTTGCAGTCCAGTGTCCGAAAAGATAATGCGAGATCGGTCAGCGTGGTATACCATGCGGAGAAGGAAACCTGGTACGACCTGCTGTGCAAAGAGATCTCCTGGGTGGACGGGAAAGGCGCAAACCTGTATTCCCTGTATGATATCACGGACAAAAAGCTGTATCAGAGAAGAATTGAGCAACAGGCTTACACGGATTTCTTAACGGGTCTGTATAACCGTATGTGTTGCGAAAGAGACCTGGCGAGACAGATCGATCAGGCGAAAAAGACCGGCGGAAAAGGGGCGCTGCTGTATCTGGATCTGGATGATTTTAAACATATCAATGACGGATTGGGACACCAGTACGGTGATGTATTATTAAAATCCATTTCCCATTCCCTGAAACGGATTAATGGAATCGAAAATACCTGTTATCGTATGGGCGGTGATGAATTTGTCATTGTGATTCCGCCCGACAGCTATTCCCGATTTGAAAATATTCTGGAAGATATCAAAAAAATCTTCAGCAAACCCTGGTTTTTAAAAGATGCGGATTATTATTGCACGATGAGTATGGGAGTCGTGACGTTCCCGGATGCCGGGGATTCCGTGGCAGATCTGATCAAAAAAGCGGATATTGCCATGTACGAGGCGAAGAAGACCGGTAAGAACCGTGTGGCAACCTATCGCGACGGCATTGATTCTGTGTCCGGACGCCGTCTGGATATGGAGAAAAATATGCGTGATGCCACGGTGGAGGGTTACCGTGAATTTGAAGTATATTATCAGCCGATCATCAATATCCAGAACGGAAAAGATGTGTGTGCCGGTGCCGAGGCTCTGATTCGTTGGAACAGTGCAAAACTGGGATTTATCTCCCCGGCGGAATTCATTCCTCTGGCAGAATATCTGGGACTGATCAATCCGATCGGCAATTATGTGCTGACAGAAGCCTGCACCCGCTGCAAACGCTGGAATGAGTCCGGCTATCCGGATTATAAGGTCAATGTCAACCTGTCTGTCGTTCAGCTCTTACAGCCGGATATCGTGGAGACTGTGGAAAAGGCACTACAGGATACCGGTCTGTCACCGAAAAACCTGACACTGGAAGTGACGGAGAGCCTTGCCATCAATGATATGGAACGCATGAAGGAAATTCTGAACCGGATCAAGGCACTGGGCGTCTCTTTGGCACTGGATGATTTCGGAACCGGGTATTCCTCCCTGAATCATATCAGAGAGATCCCTATCGATGTGATCAAGGTGGATCAGAGCTTTGTCAAAGACCTGGCGGAGGATGCGTATTCCCAGTCCTTTATCAAGATGGTGGCGGAACTGGCTGAGACCATCGGCGTGAGCGTCTGCGTGGAAGGTATTGAGACTCCGGCACAGTTTAAGGTACTGCAGGGCATGAAGGTAAAATACATCCAGGGCTACTATTTTGACCGCCCGATGGAGAGACATTCTTTTGAAGCAAAATATGTGAAGTAACAGTTCAGCCATAGAATGACAAAATCATTAAAATCCCCTTGCCAAACCCTGCGGTACCATGCTACTATAATCTCAGCTGCACGACTGGCGGAACACAGTACAAATACTGTAGTGGAGATACCCACAGGGAGTGCGGAATACTGAAAGCCGACCGCCTGGGCACCGTCTATTTTTGGTGCTTAGGCGGTTTTTTTAAACGGAGGAAAAATGATGTTACAACTGGAACAGGAATTGAAAAGCAACGCTTATCCCGGCAGAGGTATCGTGATCGGCCGTTCTGCCAACGGTAAATATGCCGTAACTGCTTATTTTATCATGGGAAGAAGTACCAACAGCCGCAATCGCGTGTTCGTGACAGAAGGAGAGGGAATCCGTACCCAGGCTTTCGATCCCTCCAAACTCGAAGATCCCAGCCTGATCATTTATGCACCGGTCAGAGTCCTCGGCAACAAGACGATCGTGACCAACGGTGACCAGACGGATACCATTTATGAAGGAATGGACAAACAGCTGACTTTTGAACAGTCCCTGCGCAGCAGAGAATTTGAGCCGGACGGTCCCAACTATACACCGAGAATCTCCGGTATTATGCATATCGAGGACGGAAAATATAATTACGCCATGTCTATCTTAAAGAGTGATAATGGCAACCCCGATTCCTGCCTGCGTTTTACCTATGCTTACGAGAATCCGCTGCCCGGAGAGGGTCGTTTTATTCATACGTATATGCATGACGGCAATCCCCTGCCCAGCTTCCGGGGAGAACCGAAGCTGGTAGAGATCCCGGATGATATGGATGCTTTTACCGATATGCTGTGGAACAGCTTAAACGAGGACAACAAGGTATCCTTGTTCGTGCGTTTCATTGATATCGAGACCGGTAAATATGAGACCAAAATTGTGAATAAGAATATTTAATGCGGAGGAAAACAAAATGAACGAGATTCAGTTAAAATACGGATGTAACCCGAATCAGAAGCCTTCCAGAATCTTTATGGAAGACGGCAGCGATCTGCCGGTAACTGTGTTGAACGGTAAGCCGGGATATATTAATTTCCTGGATGCTTTCAACGGCTGGCAGCTGGTAAAGGAATTAAAGGAGGCGACCGGACTTCCGGCAGCCACTTCTTTCAAGCATGTATCTCCTGCCGGTGCTGCGGTAGGACTTCCCTTAAGTGATACGCTTGCTAAGATCTACTGGGTAGATGATCTGGGAGAGCTTTCTCCGCTGGCATGTGCTTACGCCAGAGCCAGAGGTGCGGACAGAATGTCTTCTTTTGGTGATTTCATTGCGCTGTCCGATGTGTGTGACAAGGATACCGCACGCCTGATCAAGAGAGAAGTATCTGACGGCGTCATTGCTCCCGGATATACGGAGGAAGCACTGGAACTGTTAAAGCAGAAGAAAAAGGGCGCTTACAACATCATTCAGATCGACCCTTCCTACCAGCCGGCTCCTATTGAGCATAAGCAGGTATACGGTATTACTTTTGAACAGGGACGCAACGAACTGGATATCAACGGTGATCTGTTATCCAACATTGTAACGGTGAATAAAGACATTCCTGAGAGTGCACTGATTGATATGAAGATCGCTCTGATCACTTTGAAGTACACGCAGTCCAATTCTGTGTGCTATGTCAAGGACGGTCAGGCCATTGGTATCGGCGCGGGCCAGCAGTCCCGTATTCATTGTACCAGACTGGCAGGCACGAAGGCAGACAACTGGTTCTTACGTCAGTCTCCGCAGGTACTCGGACTGCAGTTCGTAGACAGCCTGGGCAGAGCCAATCGTGACAATGCGATTGATGTCTATATGGGTGACGAGTACATGGATGTGCTGGCAGACGGCACCTGGGAAGGCATCTTCAAAGTAAAACCTCCTGTATTCACCAGAGAGGAAAAGAGAGCATGGCTCGACAAAATGCAGGATGTAACTCTGGGAAGTGATGCATTCTTCCCGTTCTCCGACAATATCGAGAGAGCACATAAGAGTGGTGTAAAATACATCGCACAGCCCGGTGGATCCGTGCGCGACAGCGATGTGATCGCATGCTGCGATAAATACAACATGGTGATGGCATTTACGGGAATCCGTCTGTTCCACCACTAAGACAACAAAATAATATACAGGCAGGGATCCACCTGCCTGTGTTTTCATTTTGTGCTGAATAAGCTGATCCATAGAAAATACATCAGACTGCCTGCAGGCTAAATGAACTTTCTGTGAGAGGAGCAAACAAAGGAAACACTTTCATATCCTTGTTGATATTACAAGGACAAAGAGGGAGAAGATTATGGACAGACGAGGGGAAATAACGAGCAGAGGAATGCTGTTAAGTGAATTGTCGGGATATGATACTGTGACGATCCAGTGCCATGACAATCCGGATGCAGATGCGATCGCTTCGGGATTTGGCCTGTACTGTTATTTTAAAGATCAAGGGAAAAAAGTGAGATTACTGTATTCCGGACGCAATCAGGTCAGAAAGGCAAATCTGACCTTGATGGTGGAAAAACTGGGGATCCCCTTAGAATATTATCCATATTCGCCGGAGCAGGAACAGGCAGCGGCGGAAGGTCTGTGGATCACAGTGGACTGTCAGTATGGCGCCGGGAATGTGACCAGACTGCCGGCAGGGGAGATCGCGGTGATCGACCATCATCCGCTGGAGATCATTTGCACGGAACGGATGCGCTTACAGCCGAATCTTGGAAGCTGTGCCACCCTGGTGTGGACAATGCTGCAGGAGATGCATTATCCTGTGGGAAAAAACAAAAATCTGGGAACGGCGCTGTATTACGGACTTTTCATGGACACCAATCAGTTCTCGGAATTGTCGAATCCCATTGACATGGATATGCGTGAGAGCCTGCATTTTGATAAAAACATGATCTCCCTGTTCCGCAACTCCAACATTTCCCTGAAGGAACTGGAAATCGCAGGTGTGGCGATGCTGCGCTGCAACTATAATGATGATTATCAGTTTGCTGTGATCCATTCGCAGCCCTGCGATCCGAATGTCTTAGGTCTGATCAGTGACTTTCTGCTGCAGGTGGCGGGTGTGAATACCTGTGTGGTATACAATGAGGACAGCGGCGGTTATAAATTTTCCGTGAGAAGCTGTATCCGGGAGGTCAATGCCAGCGAATTGTCCGATTATCTGGCGGAGGGAATCGGCTCCGGCGGCGGACATTACGAGAAGGCCGGCGGATATATCAGTATGAAGCTGTATGAGGAAAAATATCCGACCCTGCATTCCGAGGCTTATTTTAACAACCGTATGACACAATATTTTGATTCCTTCCGGATCGTTTATGCCGGAGAGGGAGAATTCCCGGTGGAGGAAGCAGTCAGATATCAGAGGAAAAAGAATGCGATTGCCTGTGTGAAAGCATCGGATCTGGCAGAACTGGGGCAGATCGTGTCCGTCCGGACGCAGAATGGGACCATGGATATCAATACGAGACAAAATGTCTGCTTTACCCTGGAACGCACCGGGGAACTGCACAGAATCGAAGCAGACAGATTCCACAGACTGTTAGAGCGGACCAAAGAAACTATGCCGGCTGATTATTGCAGTGAGATTACTTATGTGCCAAGGGTGAAAGATGACAAAGACGGAAGTACTCATTTGTTGACGGAATATGTGCGCATGTATCTGCCGACAGACGCGTTTTGTATTTATGCGAAAAAGCTGACGCAGGGTGTGAAAATATTCCCGGTATGGGATGAGGATGGTTATATGACCGGCCGTGCGGGAGACTATCTGGCGGCCAGCGTGGACGACCTGCACAATATTTTTATTGAGACAGAGCAGAATTTGCTGAATTATTTTGAAGAGAAGGGTTTATAAAATTTTTCTTGTGTGGTAAGATTAAGGTTACGAAAGTACGAATCAAACGAAAGGCAAGGATATTACCATGAGCGAGATGGAAAAAGAAATCGTAGATTCCGCAGAAGCAAAGGAATCGAAGAATTTTATAGAGCAGATCATCGACAAGGATCTGGCGGAGGGCGTATACGATACGGTACACACCCGTTTCCCTCCGGAACCCAACGGATATCTTCATATCGGACATGCCAAGAGTATTCTGTTAAACTATGGCCTGTCCCAGAAATACAACGGCAAATTCAATCTGCGTTTTGACGATACCAACCCTACCAAAGAAAAGGCGGAGTTCGTAGAGTCCATCAAAGCAGATGTAAAGTGGCTGGGCGCAGACTGGGAGGACAGACTGTTCTTCGCGTCCAACTATTTCGACCAGATGTATGAAGCTGCGGTAAAGCTGATCAAAAAGGGCAAGGCGTATGTCTCCGATTTAAGCGCAGAGCAGATCCGCGAGTACAGAGGAAGCCTGACCGAGCCCGGTAAGGAAGATCCCGGCAGCACCAGAAGCGTAGAAGAGAATCTGGCACTGTTCGAGGATATGAAAGCAGGAAAATACGAGGACGGTACCAAGGTGCTGCGTGCCCGTATCGATATGGCATCTCCGAATATTAATATGAGAGACCCGGTCATTTATCGTGTGGCACATATGTCTCACCAGAATACCGGAGACAAGTGGTGCATCTATCCGATGTATGATTTCGCACATCCCATCGAGGATGCCATTGAAGGCGTGACCCATTCCATCTGTACTCTGGAGTTCGAGGATCACAGACCTTTATATGACTGGGTCGTAAGAGAGTTGGAATACCCTCATCCTCCCAAACAGATCGAGTTCGCAAAGCTGTATCTGACCAATGTGGTCACCGGTAAGCGTTACATCAAGAAACTGGTAGAGCAGGGTATTGTGGACGGCTGGGACGATCCCAGACTGGTATCTATCGCTGCACTGCGCAGAAGAGGTTTCACCCCGGAGTCTATCAAGAAGTTCGTAGAGCTGTGCGGTATCTCCAAGGCACAGTCTTCCGCAGACTATGCAATGCTAGAGTACTGTATCCGTGAGGATCTGAAGGCAAAGGCACCCCGTATGATGGCAATCCTGGATCCTGTGAAGCTGGTGATTGATAACTATCCCGAAGGACAGACGGAGATGCTTCCGGTAGTGAATAATCCGGAGAATGAAGCACTGGGCAGCCGTGAGGTTCCTTTCGGCAGAGAATTATATATTGAGAGAGAGGACTTCATGGAAGAGCCTCCCAAGAAATATTTCCGTATGTTCCCCGGCAACGAGGTACGCCTGATGAATGCTTATTTCGTAAAGTGCACCGGCTGTGTCAAGGATGAGAACGGCAAGGTTGTGGAAGTGCATTGTACCTACGATCTCGCAAGCCGCGGCGGCAACAGTCCGGACGGCCGTAAGGTCAAGGGAACCATTCACTGGGTGAGCGCAGCAGAGTCTGTAAAAGCACAGGTACGTCTCTATGAGAATATCATTGATGAGGAGAAGGGTGTCTACAATGAGGACGGAAGTCTGAATCTGAATCCGAATTCTTTGACCACATTGACAGAGTGCCGCCTGGAGCCTGCGTTTGCACAGGCGAAGCCTTACGACAGATTCCAGTTTGTAAGACAGGGATTTTTCTGCGTAGACTGCAAGGACACCAAGCCGGGTGAACTGGTATTCAACCGTATCGTATCTCTGAAGAGCTCTTATGTACTGCCTAAGTAAAAATGTGTAATGATTCAGGAGAGTATCGAAGATGTGCTTTTGCGAAGGTGCTTCTGAATAGTTATCCTTTGAGATATATTTACGGGTGAAGTGCTGAATCATTACAAAATGTTTCATAACTGACAAGGGGAATCACAGAAGGTACGACAGTATTGTCACAGGGAAGGGGCAGTATAAAAGAAAAGGAGAGACAGAATATGTCAGATAAATTATTTGGACTGGCCGGTCTCGGATTGGACGATCTGGAAGATATGGACATTTACGGGCAGGACAAAAAAGAGGAACAGGCAGCGGCGGAAGTGCCTCAGATAGAGGAAAAAGATCTGATTTTTGATAAGACTTTTACCTGCCCTGTCTGTGGAGAAGATTTCCCTGCCAAAATCATGAAGACCGGAAAAGCAAGACTGCTCGGAACGGATCAGGATCTTCGGGCAAGATACGAAGGCATTGATGCGGTAAAATACGATGTGATTTTGTGCCCTCATTGCGGTTATGCTGCACTGAACCGGTATTTTAACAGTATTACCAAGGTATATGCAAAGCTGATCAGGGAAAATATCAGCAGCAAGGTACAGTTGCACACTTATGAGGATGATATTTACACTTATGAAGAAGCCATCGAACGCTATAAGCTTTGCCTGGCAAATGCGGTAGTAAAGCGTGCGCATGCCAGTGAAAAGGCTTATATCTGTTTAAAGAGCGGATGGCTGATGAGAGGCTATGAAGAGTATCTGGAGAAATCCGGAGATACCGATATCGCAAGACTGCGTGATTTGAAGACGATGGAAGAGACCTATCTTAAGAATGCCTATACCGGTTTTACGGAAGCACTTCAGACGGAAGGATTTCCGATGTGCGGTATGGACGAGATGACAGTGAATTACCTCATTGCTGTGCTGGCTGTCAGATTTCAGAAATACGATGTGGCAAGCCGTATGGTAGCGGCAATCCTTACATCTGCTTCAGCCAATGCACGTACCAAGGACAAAGCAAGAGAACTGAAAGACCAGATTCTGGAGGAACTCAAGAGTCAGAAAAAGTAGAGTGTAAAAATAAATTTTTCACATACGAGATTTGTGTCTGCGCACACTTGACACAAACTCATTATGCGCAAAGGGCGTGCGCAGAAGTGAGGATTAATATGTATGATATGACGATCCGGCTGCATACGGGCACGGGAAAGTGCCTGTATCAGCAGATATATGAGCATATTCGACAGGAAATCAGGGAAGGGAAGCTTCTGGCAGGAGAGAGGCTTCCCTCCACGCGTTCTCTGGCAGAATATTTACAGGTGGCAAGAAGTACAGTGGATTATGCGTATGATCAGCTGCTGAGTGAAGGATATATAGAAGCCCGTCCTTACAAGGGATACTTTGTATGCCGTCTGGAAGACATTTTTACCATGGAACAGACACCCGATCCGGTGCCGGAACAAGGGCAGTTGTCCGGGGAAACGGCACAAGACGAACCGGAGATCAATTTTTCCCCTTACGGTATTGATATGAACGGTTTTCCGGTCGGGGTGTGGAAGCGCATTACGAAAAATGTACTCAATGACAGCAGCAGTGACCTGTTTGCCCAGGGCGAACCGCAGGGAGACTATGAACTGCGGCTTACGATCAGCCGTTATCTGCACGCTTCCCGTGGCGTGAATTGCAGACCGGAGCAGATTATTGTGGGAGCAGGTAATGATTACCTGCTGTTACTGTTGGAAAAAATATTGGGCAGTCTTGTGGGAATTGCCATGGAGAATCCGACCTATAAGCGCGCTTACCGGATGTTCCAATCCTTTGCTTACCGGATCTATACGGTAGAGATGGATGAGAAAGGAATGCGTGCGGAAAAACTGGCAGCATTGCCGGTAAACGTGGCGTATGTCATGCCGTCCCACCAGTATCCCACAGGTGCCGTCATGACGATTGGCCGCAGAGCAGAGCTTCTCCGCTGGGCGGAAAAGGAGGCAGACCGGTATCTGATCGAAGATGATTACGATAGTGAATTCCGCTATCGCGGAAAACCGATTCCTTCCCTGCAGTCTTCCGATAAAAAGGGAAAGGTCATTTATATCGGTACTTTTTCCAAAGCTATCGCACCGGCGATCCGTGTCAGCTATATGGTGCTGCCGCAGCGTTTGCTTGAAGTATACCGCAGGAAATGCTCTTTTTATTCCTGTACGGTCTCCAGAATCGACCAACGGATTCTGAATGAATTTATCAGGGACGGATATTTTGAGAGACATCTGAACAAGATGAGAATGCGGTATCGTGCCAAACACGATCTGCTGTTGAACGGTCTGGAACCCTTTCAGAAAGCCTTTGTGATCTCGGGGGAGGATGCGGGACTGCATCTGTTGCTGTCTGCCAAAGAAGAGGTCACGGAAGAGGAACTGTTGGAAAGTGCGGCGGCGGAAAAGGTAAAGGTCTACGGAATGTCGGAAAATATGGTAGATACCATGCAGGCAAAAGCGACTATATTATTAGGATTTGGAAATATCGAAGAGGCACAAATGCAGGAAGGTCTCAGACGCCTGCAAAAAGCATGGCTCTGAGACCTTCTGAAAGTATTATATTATTCTTCCTCATCGGTGGGCATAGGAGGTTCCGCATCTTCGGGATCCTCTTCATCAAAGAATTCTTCTACGTCCTCGACAGTTTCCTCCGCATCGGCGGTCAGATCGGCTGCCTGATCGGAAAGCGGTGTGAATCCGTCTGTGTCTGCTTCTTTCGCTGCGGACTCGCCTGCCTCTTCGGAAACAGGCTGCGCAGCTTCTTCGGAGACGGTATGCTGTGCAGAAGTGTTCAGAGGAACGTAGTTACGGGAAAATTCCGTGCTCTCATCAAGATCCTCGTGAAAATCATCGTAATCGTCATCGGCGTCTGCGGATTCCTTCAGACGGGAATCTTTTTGTTGCATATAGTAGTAAGCAGCTGCGGCTGCGGTACCTACTGCTGCGGTAAACAGCAGAAATTTGCCAAATTTTTTAGCCATGGGGTTGCTCCTTCCGTGTTGTAGTATATGTAACTGCATTGCGATTAATACATTCGCTCATACAGCTTTATAATAAACCTTATTGTACAAAATGAAAAGGGATATGTTGTGATATGAATGAGAAATTTTTTGATTTAAAAAAGGAAAAACAGGACCGGATGATCAATGCGGCACTGAAGGTGTTTGCCCTGAACGGTTACCGTCATGCCGGCACAGATGACATCGTAGGAGAGGCTGCCATCAGCAAAGGACTGCTGTTTCATTATTTCGGCAGCAAACTGGGCGTGTATGAGTTTGTCTATGATTACAGTGTAAGATATTTGCAGCTGGAGCTTTCTACAACAGTGGATGCAAAAGAGACCGATCTGTTTACTCTGATGCAGCAGGTGGAATGTGGGAAAATGCATGCCTGCTGCAGATATCCATACCTGCAGCAGTTCCTGAACCGGGCACAGTCGGAGAACGTCAGCGAGGCACTGCTTGCTACAGAGGAGAAAAGAAGACAGCTCGAAGAAACGTATGAGTCGATTTATGCAAAAGCAGATTTACAAGCCTATGCCTCTCCGGAGGACGTCGTAAAATTACGCAAAATGCTGGACCTGACGATCAAGGGATTGTTAAATGAGAAAGTGCTGGAAGATGCCCTGCAGCCGGAGATGTTCTATGAGGAGGTACTTGCGTATCTTGAGCTGGGGAGGAGAATCGTAGGGTAAATCAATGGCAAGTTAATTAACTGTTTCATGCCCAGTAGCCCCAACTGGGTATAAGAAGCGCTGACATCGCGGTGTGCTTTAGCACACTTTGCTCGGAAACAGAGCGTAGCGGTACATAAGCGAGGAAAGTACCCTCGCTAAGTACCGACGTCTGCTTACGGTCAGCTTATTCTTATACCCA
>CAKRRS010000079.1 GCA_934394665.1 uncultured Acetatifactor sp.
TGTACCTCACAGCACAGACCTCTTCGGGTCCGTAACCCTATCCGCTGTAACAGGCGGATCCTGTCGCAGCCTTGCTTTCACCGTTTGTTCTGTCCCGGTGTCCGTTCGGTGCGCCGCTCAGAAGCCATCTTCTCCATCTGTCCGTTTCATTCCTCTCAGCCTGCCGGAATGTTCTCTGTAAAACTTCTATAAAATAGATACTCTCTTCCTCATTGCATTTGTGTATTCTTACAGTAGCACAGGAAATCCGGACTGTCAATGCAGTTTTTGTTGCCATGCAATCGTAAAGGTGTATAATATTATATTATATAAGGTAACTTTTATAACATACATAAGAGGATATAAAATGAAACAAATTAAATTGCCAAAGCAGACCTTGATCATTCTGGGCATTGCTCTGGTACTGGTAATTTCCACTGTCATGTGGAGTTCTGCGCAGATCACACAGGATACAAAGAAGGAAGTGCAGTCCACTCTCCGGGATGTTGCCACGCAGAACGCCCTGATCGTACAGCAGGAGATCCGTGAAAACTTCAACTTATTATACAGCCTTGCCGATGCGATCAGTGTTTCTCCGGATACAGCCAATGCCAGATCCATTGCCGCACAGTTGGAATCTTTCGTCTCCACCTATGAGTTTAAGCGGATCGGCTTCATCTCACCGGATGGTCAGGCAGTGAGCACTGACGGCTATGTACAAGATCTGTCCAGCAGAGATTTTTTCAAAGAGGGTATGCAGGGACTTCCCGGTATTACCAATACTCTTCAGGATCGAATGGGTACTCCGGAGCCCATCAATGTATTCAGCATTCCTGTATATGATCAGAGTGATTCCATTATCGGTGTTTTATTTGCCACCTATCGGAACCAGCATTTTGAAGAAATTTTAGGCGTGCAATCCTTTAATAATCAGGGATTCAGTTGTCTGGTAAATCAGGACGGTGACCTGATCGCCACATCTTCCAATGCACCGGCTTCCCTGCAGGAAGCTTACCGTATGTCCGATTATCTGGCTCAGAATGCCCGTAACGACCAGCCCTTGCAGGATCTGCATACGCTGCTTCAGAGTTCTTCTTCCAACGGTGGTTATTTCTATGGAGACAGTCAGAAGTATTATTACTATGCGGCTGCATTGGACAATCTCCGCAGCGACAGACAGTGGTTCATCCTGACTATTGTTCCCGATCAGGTACTTTCCAGTCGTTCCGCTCCGATATTGCTTCAGGTGCGGCTGCTGGTCCTGCTGATCATTGTGATCGCCGGAGTCGGTACTTTTGCTTTTGTGCACAGTATCCGGATACAGCGTAGACAATTATATCGTCTGGCCTATGTGGATCCTCTGACGAATGGTGATAATTTTGCCTGCTTCAAGGAGAAATTATCCCACCGAGACGGAGACAGCGGCTTCTATGTTGCCCTGGATCTTCAGGATTTCAAGCTGATCAATAATACCTGTGGTGTAGCCAAGGGTGACGAAACACTGTCGGAAGTATGGAATCTTCTGCAAACCGGTACGCATCTGGGTGAATTTTCCGCCCACATCAATGCAGACCGGTTCATCCTGTTCCTGCGGGATAATGACCGGCGTACCTTAGAACCCAGATTGGAGTGCCTGTGTCAGGATATTTCCAATCTGTCCACAAAGCTTAATATTCCGAAACTGTTCCCTCTGTGCGGTATTTATGAGACTGCCGATCACAAGGAAATCGAGCAGAATTACGGCAAGGCTGTACAGGCTAAGTATCCGATAAAGGGAAAACGTACCAGACATTATGCTTTTTATGAAGATCTGGATATCAAACAGCTCTCCGAGGATCGTCTGATGGAAGATATCTTCGAAGACGCCCTAAAGAACGGAGAATTCCAGCTGTGGTATCAGCCGAAAGTAGACCCCGTCACCGGAAACATTCTGGGAGCGGAGGCTCTGATCCGTTGGAAGCGCCCCGACGGCACCATGCTCTCCCCCGGGAAGTTCATTCCATTATTTGAGAAAAACGGTAATATCACAACACTGGATGAATATGTGTTCCGCACAGTGTGCGCACAACAGCAGAGATGGCTGCAGGCCAGAGCAACATTGTATCCGATTTCTGTAAATATTTCCAGAGTCAGCCTATACTACAGCAATGTGGTAGATAAGTACCGGGAGATTTTGAATTCTTTCCGGCTGGATCCGAAATATGTTCCGTTAGAAATCACTGAGAGTGCTACCATTGATAACAGTGATATTTCCTCCCTGATCGAGCAGTTCCATGAAGCGGGATTTACTTTACTGCTGGATGATTTCGGAAGCGGTTATTCTTCTCTGTCTTCGCTGAATGTCATGCATTTCGATACAATCAAGCTGGATAAGAGTCTGATCGATTACATTGGTGACCGGAACGGTGAAAAGCTGCTGCTGCACATCACACAGCTGCTGCAGAGCTTCGGTATGACTATTACTGCAGAGGGTGTAGAAACTTCGGATCAGGTAGAGTTTCTGAAGAATCTTCACTGTGATGATATTCAGGGTTACTACTTCTCGAAGCCATTACCGATAAATGAATTTGAAGATTTTGTAAGAAAGCATACAGGTCTGTAGGGTTCGCCCACAGACCTGCTTTATTTTCTCTGTTTCTGTCCTTTTATGCTATGTGCATATCTTTTACCGCTATTCTTTCCCCAAAATCAGGATTGAAAAGGCCGGAAGTGTAACCTCTGTACCATTTTGCTCTGCTGCATTTTCTGCGGTGTAAAGTTCTCCAAGCACTGTCAGATCCTCTGCTGCCGTCTCTCCCACCGTAAGTCCGGTCAGATCCACCGTTACCGGCTCCGCCGAAGTATTGCCAAGCATCAGTAACGTGCTGTCTTCATAACTTCTGGTCAGTGCAAAATACTGTTTTGCATCATCCGGTGCCGCCGAATATTGCTCCAGATAAACAGTCGTGCCTCTGGCGATTTCGGGATTCTGATTGCGAATCTTGATCACCTGTTTTACATAATTATAAATCGAATCCGGATCGTCCTGTTGTTCCTGCAGACTGTCAAATTTCATCTGAAAATCTTCCATATCCGCCGGTCCTTTACACATACCTGCAGCATTTTTGTCCTTGCTCCAGTACATCGGTGCCCGTTTATTCTCGTCTTTGCCGGAACCTTTCATCCCGAGTTCTTCGCCATAATAGAGGAATGCATTGCCGCTCATCAACAGGTTCAGGGCATTTCCCATTTTTGTCTGTGCCTCGCTGTTTTCCCCTGCATAATATCCGGTGCTGCGTCCCATATCATGATTCGTGTAAAAAGGCGCATTGATATAATTCGCATTATATGCCTCATACATCGTCTGCTCCGCTTCCAGATTTTTCGCATAGGAAGCAGCGGACGCCTTGCCGTTTACCACATTGGCAATGATACCGGATTTATCGGCAAAAGTGAAATCAAACATACTGTCTGCGCCGCTCTCGTAATATTTTGCATAGGTATTCTGATCCGTCCAGCATTCACACACCAGATAATTCTCCGGATCTTTGCCATGCACATAGTCAGCAAACCAGCTTAAAATCTCTACATTGTCTTCCGTAGAGCCGGTGACATATTCTTTTACCGCATCCAGACGGAAGCCGTCCACACCTCTGTCCAGCCAGAAATCCGCGACCTGCTCAAATCCCTGCCGTACCGCCTCATTTTCCAGATTCAGATCCGGCATGCCGTCCCAGAAGCGCGCCTCATAGTACCAGTCCGTTCCGTTTACCTGCGCATAACCGCTCTGTGCTTCTTTTGAAAAGTGATAATACTCCACGTAAGGGCACTCTGCAGGATCAGGTTCCGCTCCGTCCGGAAGGTTTTTCAAGTATTCCACAGCCTGTAAAAACCAGGGATGTTTACTGGAGGAATGATTCATCGCCAGATCCAGGATCACCCGGATCCCACGCTCGTGGCAAGCGGACAATAGTGCATCGAAATCTTCCAGCGTTCCATACTCCGGATCGATGTTTTCATAATCTGTCGTATCGTATTTGTGGTAGGTCGTAGAGGGCATGACCGGCATCAGCCAAATGCCGTTTATGCCCAGATCCGTATCTGTCGTATCGTCACCATCGTTCAGATAGTCCAGCTTTTCCAGTACACCCCGGAGATCTCCGATACCGTCTCCATCGCTGTCATAAAAGGAATAAACGAACATTTCATAGTAGGTGCGGTATTTGTCATCCCGGATCTGTAATGCTCTGTTATCCTGTGCCAATGATTTTTCGTTTGACGCCGCCTGTGTCGACGCTGCCTGATCCGATAAGTCCTGTGATAATGTGGTCTGTGTCAGATCCGACACACCTGTATTCTGTGTTTCTGCAGTATTTCCTGTGGTATTCTTTCCGCAGGCTGTAACGGAAAATGCCATAGTTGCCACCAACATGATCGCTATTATTTTTTTTCTGTTCATATGTCCTTCTCCTTTATGCGAACCCGATTTTCCTTATCCCTGTCTTACTTTTCCTCATTGCCTGCAAGGTATCTCCGGCGTCATTCCGCTCTTCTCAAACCGGAACCACTTGAAGTCAAAATTGCATCCCGGCAGGAAGACAAAGGTTACTTTCTGCTCTCCTGCCACTTTTTTCAGTGAGAAACGCAGTTCTGTATATTCCTCGCTGTGGGGGAACGGAAGCACCTGTGTCTCACCGTCTGTGAATCGTAACTGAATTGTATTCTGCTGCAGCGGTGTCCGTCCGCAGATGACAATGCTGTCAGTACCGGTTTCTCCAAAATCCATCCCGGCTAATTCCAGCGAAACATTATTGCCGATCTGTTCAATCGCATCTTCCGTCCGCACAAAGCTGTCACCATAGGTGATGCCGTCTGTGAGTGCAAACAGTTTCGCATAGGCCTTCTCCTGTCTGGTGAAATGAAATTCCTTCAGGAAGAATTTATCGGATGATACAATTGTCACATCAGTAACACCTTTTAATCTGACAGGCAGTTCAAATGTCTCCGGCTGGAACACTTCCCAGATTCCCGGTTTCTGATAGATCACTTCTCCTGCCAGTCTTCCGGCAGCAGGTTTTCCCTCCCAGATCTGAATCCTGTGAGGATCATTGTCATTTGCGAACACAGACAGCGTGATCTCATTGCTTCCAGACTCTCCGAAGTCGAGAGATTCATATACCAGTGCCGTAGGTAATGCCTTGTCTGTTCCCGCACTGTTCTCCACGCCGCGGCTCACATCACCGCCGATACTTTCAGCATAAGAGATACCTGCCACCGGCTCATACGGTGACCGGAAGGTCTGTCCCATGCCCTGCACGATAAAATCAAGCTGTGAGATCAGTTTCACGGAAGGCGTTCCGTTACAGGTCATACATCTGACCTGAAAATTCCCGTCACTTATCGCTGTAATGCGGATGTTTTCACCGTCTTCCAGCTCTTCTAATTTTGCAATAGAACTGGGAATACCTGTCGGGTCTGTCACCTTCCAGATGCGTTTGCGGTCTGTAGCCGCCATCGGCCGGATCATGGTATGTATCACTGTCGAAGGATGTTCATGATCCAAAACTGTCGTCTCAGCCTGCAGTTCCAGTTTGCGCACAGGTACAAAACCGGGGGCAACAAACGCAGGCGGATATTCTGTATTTTCTTCCGATGCGCAGCTTCCTTCACGCACCGGTGCTTCTGTTGCCTGTAACTTAAGTGTCGCCTCTTTTGCAGCTGTCATACTATCCGCTTTGTCATCCGCTTTCTCCCGGGCATCCTCTACGGTGACACGGATCTCTCCGGGTGTCGTCTTCGCTGCGATCATCGCCAGGAGCTTTCCCTGGAACAATTTGCGCACGGTTCCCTTATAAGCATCATAGTCCGTGCTGTCACCGTTATCCAGTCCGATCAGCCGGCCGGCACCTTCTACCGTGACACGGACATAATCGGATGCATTTTCCACAGGATAACCATCTTTGTCTTCTGCGGAAATTTCCACAAAGATCATATCTTCTCCATCCGCATGTAATACCGTCTTGTCCGGTTTCATCACATAATGATCGGTGTCTCCAAACGAATGCCGTTCCTGCCTTGCGATCTCTCTGCCGGTTTCATCATAAGCCACTGCACAGATACTTCCCGGTTCGTAAGGGACTTTCCAGGAAGGCTGTAACACGGTTCCTTTTTTATGATCGATCTGCTCCCTTCCCTGTGATACACCGTTTACAAATAATTCCACTTCCGGTGCATTGCTTGTAATCCGCACATCTACAAGCTGTCCCGGATTAAAGTCCCAGTAAGGATAGACATGAATCATCGGATTTTTCCCTGCATCCGTCCACTCCGACCGGAACAGATAATAAGAGTCCTTGGGGAAACCTGCCGTATCTATCTGTCCAAAATAGCTGTTTTTCGTCTGATAAGGCGTCGGCTCTCCGATGTAATCGATCGCTGTCCAGATAAACTGTCCGCAGGAATAAGGGGTATCTCTGTCCATGATGATACAGTATTCCGCATTTTTCGCTGCCCAGCTGGTCGTGCTGTTACCCAGTGCAGAGCATTGTTCATCGTCTTCGATCAATGTCGCACGTTCCAGCGGAAAGTGATAGATTCCGCGGCTCTGTACTACGGAAGAGGTCTCGCTGCCGTAGATGATCCAGTCCGGATGTTTCTCATGATGCTCCGCATAATATTTTTCGGCATAATTGTACCCCTCCACTTTCACGATATCCGCACATTTCTGCGCATTCTCCCAGGGCATATAGTTCGATCCGATCGTCACCGGTGCCACTTTACGATAGTCCCATTCCCTGACTGCTGCGATCAGTCTGCGCGTGATTTCCTGCCCGTGGGCATCTGCGTGGGTATCCGGAATCTCATTGCCGATACTCCATAGGATAACAGACGCATGGTTCCGGTCTCTGCGGATCCAGCTACGCACATCTTTTTCAGCCCATTCATCAAAAAATCTGGCATAATCATACGGATTTTTTGCCATCTCCCACATATCAAAGGCTTCCGATAATACCAGGAATCCCATTTCATCGGCAAGCTCCATCACATCCACTGCCGGCATGTTGTGGGAAGTACGGAGTGCATTGACTCCCATGGAACGCATGAGGTTAAACTTCCGGCGCATGGCTTCTTTGTGGAAGGCCGCTCCCAGCGCTCCCAGGTCATGGTGGTCGCAGGTACCGTTCAGGCGTACCTTTCTGCCGTTTAAGAGAAATCCCTGTTCCGGATCGAAAGTGATCGTCCGGAAACCGATCCGGACGTGCTCTTCCTGGCACAATTTTGTCGTTTGATTTTCCCCGGCATTTTGTGCCATTTCAGGGTATTCTATGATAGAATTCTTTTCTTCGATGATTTTCTCTGCATCTATATTTTCGCTACTCCGAAGCAGTTTTACTTGCAGATCATACAAATACGGTGCCGTAATATCCCATTTGTCCGGATATTCCACGGGGATCGTTATTGTTACAGTCTCCTGCCCACAGGGAACCGGCTGCTTTACGCAAAATATCTCGCATCGGTCTCTATTTTCACCGGTGGGAAAGTTTGGATTTGCGCCATCATATAAGCGATATTCCAGGATATACTGTCCCTGTTCACTTTCCTGACATCCGTGACAGATTTCTGTATCTATCGTCAGGTCATACCCTTTTTCTGTCTCCACAGCAGAAGTATAGATACCGTCCAAGGGAATACAGGTCTCCGGCAGGCGGATCATCCACACATCACGATAGATTCCGGCACCACTGTACCAACGGCTGTTCGGTGCCTGAAATACCACGCGCAGCACCACCTCGTTGTCTCCCTCCTGCAGTGCTTCCGTAATATCCCAGTCAAACGTGGAATAACCGTATTTCCAGTCTCCGAGATGTACACCGTTTACATAGATGGATGTATCCATATACACTCCTTCAAATCGAAGGATAACATGTTGTCCATTCTCTTCTTTTTCCGGGAAATAGGAAAATGACTTGCGATACCAGCCGATACTGTCCTCGTACAGATTTTTCGTATCATAAATCAGCCAGTCATGCGGCAGATCCACCGATTTCATCGCCCGTTCCCAAACCTGTCTGTCCTTCCAGTCTACTCCCAATGCGGTTTTTGCAAAATACCAGTGATCGTTCCATAACGTTCTGCTGTTCATCTGCGTTCCTGACCTTTCTTATCTATTTTATTCCGACTCTCCGGTCGCATTCTTCGCATTTTTGCATGCTTCGAGGCGTTTCACCAGATAGACCGCGAGCAGTGCATCCAGTGTTCCCAGTGCGATTCCACCCAGAATATCCGTCGGATAATGTACGAAGAAATACAGTCTGGAAAATGCGATCAATGCCGCCATGATCAGGCTTAAGATTCCTGCTTTCCGGTAATAGCTAAAGATTGTCACCGCTCCAGCGAATCCGTTGGAGCTGTGTCCGGACGGGAAAGAATATTCCGACGGGAACGGTATTTTCATTACTACGCTGTTGTCCACCGCACAGGGACGGGGTCTCGCAATGACATTTTTGAGAAAAAGATTTCCTACGAAATATGTTATCGCCATAGCGATCATCATGGTCAAACCGCATTTTCTGGTCTTGGGAATGCATGCCAGAACAATGGCGATCACGATCCATACCAGCCCGTGCTCTCCCATCGTTGTAAATAATCTCATGACCGATGTCAGCCAGTCCTGATGTATCCCCTGTATTGCATGTAGTATCTGTAATTCCATCTTACGTCTCCCCGATTTCCTTTTCCTTATATTTGTAGGTTTCTTTCCTGTGCATCTTGTCATTTCCGGCAAGATAATAATTCCGGAAATCGACTATGCTTCCTGCATTTTATTAAGAAACGCTTTCGCATTTGCCGCGATATCGTCCTTAAATACCGCAGATCCCGCTACAATGACATTCGCTCCCTTTTCCATTGCCAGTTCTACGTTGCTCAGATTGATGCCGCCGTCTACTTCCAGATCAGTAGATAATCCTTTGGCTTTGATCATCCCACGGATCTCCTGTACCTTTTCCAGGCATTCCGGGATCAGCTTCTGACCGCCGAATCCGGGTTCCACGGTCATGACCAGAACCATGTCCACCAGTTCCAGATACGGTTCCACTGCCTTTGCAGGTGTTGCCGGCTTGATCGTGATTCCCACTTTTTTACCGGTGGCGCGTATTTTTTCAATGCAGCCCTTCACATCCTCTGTAGCTTCCAGATGAAAGTTCACCAGATCCGCGCCGCAGGCTGCGAATTCTTCCACGTAACGCTCCGGCTTCTCGATCATCAGATGTACATCCAGGAACATATCGGTATGCGGTCTGACTGCCTTTAATACCGGCATTCCGTAGGAAATGGAAGGTACGAACAATCCGTCCATCACGTCCACGTGCAGCCAGGGTACCCCGGCTCCTTCCACTGCTTTGATATCCTCTCCCAGCTTCCAGAAATCCGCTGAAAGAATTGAAGGTGATAAAATATTCATTGTGCTCCTCATTCCTGCCCATAGGGCTTATCTATTATCGTTTGTTTTCATAAAATTCCTGTTTCATACTCATCTATTCTAACAAACTTATTTTCGTAAAACAAGACAAACTAAAAGGAACCCTTTCGTGGCAGTATCCGCCGGAAAAAGTTCCTGATTATTTTGATATTATGGAATAGATGTAAAATTTATAAATTTTTGACATCTTCTTTTAATTTGATCCACGCATCTTCGTGTTCAACGTAGTACAAAGGACATTTCTTTCCGCCGCAGTCATAATGCCTTAAAATATCGTCCGGCTGCAGATCATACGCATCTGTCAGCCATTTCAGCAGCCGGATCAGGGAATCATAGGTCTCCTGTGTAAACTGTCCGTTGTCAGCTTTATAACAGCATTCGATTGAAATCGAATCTTCGTTACGTGTCTGTACCGCATAGGCGATCTCATCCAGTGGAACGCATTGCATGATCTCTCCGTCATAACCAATGATAAAATGGGCACTGGCGCTACGCTCATGATTGTCCTTGAGCTGTTCAAAATAGCTGCGGTTCTGGGCTGCGCTGGTACCCGGATTGGCTGTATAGTGCACGAAAATATTGTTGACTTCCGTCAAAGGATCTCCCGGTCTGGAATATTCATTGACCGTGAGAAAATTCTCTTCCCAGTTCGGATGCGCCGCATAGACCTCGGCGGAAAGTCCCTGGATCTTAGCGCCGCTGTCTTTTCCCATGCTGCCTGTGTCCGGAGCTGCTGCGTATGCAGTATTTCCCGAGGTATCGGCTTCTGTAATATCAAATGTCGTTTTCAACAAATATCTTATTCCGACGATTCCCGTTAAAATGACCACACACAGCAAAAAAATTTTGACGGCTCTCCTGATGCGCGCCATTCTGCGGCGGCGCTGTCTCGCCTCTCTTACACGGCGTTTTCTGATACGAGTGTTATAATCATTGGTACGGGTGTTATCCTTATTATATGCGGATGTTGCTTTTGCAATCCGATGTATTGGATATGTCTGCGCTGCCTTTTTTAGTGAAGCGGATGCAGTTTTGTCGGATGCATTTCTGTTATATGCATTTTTGACGGATGAGTTCCTAACTAATCCAGATCTGTGTGATGCATAATCCGCCAGATACGGATTCCGCCGCATCTGCGTCATGTTGAGTTCTAACTCCTTTTCGGAATATTTTTGCTGCGTCATATTTTCCCCCGAATCGTTGCTTCTCTTGGGTTTCAATATAATGCAGAGTTGTCACATTTTACATCACGTTTCTCTTAAGATTTTATAAAAAAACGTTTAAACTAACTTCTGCCGCAAAAATTTTTCCAACACCTGTGCTGCTTTTTCATGCGCTTTCACACCCGGATGCATACGGCTTCCCACGGTTTCTTCCGTAGTGTCCGGCAGCTGCAGAAAGTTTATCCCCACATCTTCGGTCTCTGCCGCATAATTTTCCACAGCTTTGCGAATGACCGGGAGCAGATTATCCCCCAGCATGCCGTAACCCCAGATGATCTGCGCCCGGGGATTATGTTCACGCACGACCTTTAAAAAATCCCGGATCGCAGCAGTCAATATTTTCTCCGCTTCTTTTGCATCCATGGTTCCGGCCCAGGCCTGTCCCAGTTCGGCTGCCGCACAAATTGCCGTGGCATCATTGGTTCCCAGATTGATGATCACGGCATCCGGCTGCCACGCCTTGAAATCATAGTCTTCCAGTGCTCCCAGCGAAGCATTTCGCTCCCCGGTAAGCAATCCGCAGACCTGCGTGTAAAAGGGTGGAATTTTATTATGTTCATTGCCATCCCAGCCGGTAACTATTCCCCAGCCGCTCTGGGATACCACCCGGTATTCCGCTTTTAATGCATCTGCCACCATGCGGGGATACGTATTTCCCGCAGAGAAAAATGCGCTGATCCAGTCTTCTTCCCCGACCGCGCCCATCGTTCCCTCGCCGCTGGTGATACTGTCACCCACGAATTCCAGGCGCAGCATTGGTTCCGGTAAAGGGAAAAACTCTCCATTGGTGTATCCCAGGCCTGTGATCTGCAGGAGGTGTCCCGGATCCTGGTGCATTGCCTGTACTTCTTTCATTACACGCACATGTTTTACTTTACCGGCTGTCATCCCCCGGAACAGACACACTTCACTTTTCCCTTTATTTACCGGCATGCGGATAATACGGGCTCCGTCCAGTTCCACGCAGATCCACGGTTCGAACTCATTATAATCCGCATTCAGGAAAAGCCACAGTTCACTCCCGGTAAATTCCAGTTCTATTCCGCTGCCCGTCCAGAATAAATTCACGGTTTCTTTTCCTGTCGTCCGTCCTAAAATACGTACTTGCGGTAGTCTGTCTAATGTCATTATTGTTTTCTGCCGTTCCACTTTTACCCCTCTTTTTCTGCCTTCTGCTAATGATGATTTTATTATTTAGGCGAATCTGTTTCCGAACGCTTCTGCAATCACAGCTTCCGCCGGTCTCCCAGATACTGCATACGGGCTCAGGTATTCTAAATCTGCCGGCCAGTCCCAGATGCCGAAGCCATTCACCCAGTCACGTTTCCGGCATGTCGCAAACATAGTACGATACCAGTCCGCCTGTTCCGCATCATCCTCGCCTCCCTGCAGTTCCCAGTTGTTCGGCACCTGTGCCGATCCACGGATATTCATGCAGCCTGCCTCTGAGAAAAGAAAAGGCTTCTGATATTTTTTTATTACTTTTTCAATACGATCCAATTGATTTTCCCAGTCCCCGATCGGATAATAACCGCTGGAAGCGATCACATCCACCGCATCCCACCATGTAATATGATCTTCTCCATATTTATCACAATTATAACCGACAGGTCCGTCATATACCTTTCTTACTTCCGCGATCAGCCTTCTCCACTCTGTCTCCCTGTGTTCCGTCATTGTCATCTCACATCCGGCAAGGAATAGTTCGCAGCCTGTCCGTCTTGCAATTTCGGCATAATGTTTTTGAAATGCGATATGACTCTCAAACCAGTTCCCCCATTTCGGTTCACAGGGTACATCATGATCAAAAAAACTGATCCGTGCCCGCCAGACACCATTGTCACAGTTCACTGTCGGCTTCAACGCAACCTTCAGTCCCAGTTCCTGTGCATACCGGATCATGCTGCAAAGTTCTTCATCCGTACAGCTTTTATTACTGTCCCAACGGATCTCTTCACTATAAGGAGTCTCCTGTATTCCGGATGGTGTGAATATCACCCAGTTTGCATGTGTTCTACGTACCATTTCTTTCAGACTGTTTTTCGTTTTTTCTGCTCCAAGTACTCCCCTGTGGGGAAACACCGCAAAATTTACCGCATGAAATCTGCCTGTCTGAAATCTTTCCATTTAAATACCTTCCCTTCCCAATATGACTTTCTGCGTCAGTTTCTTGTATTGTAACATTATTAGCTATATTTAGCTAGTATTTTTAGTTATTGTTTAGCTAATATTATTTTCATTTTGAGTAAGGGAGTATGACCGACACTATTTTAAATGGCAAGTTAATTAACTAAGTTGCTAAGCCGCCGTAGCCCCGATTGCATATAAGAAACGCTGACATCGCGGTGTGCTCTAGCACACTTTGCTCGGAAACAGAGCGC
>CAKRRS010000080.1 GCA_934394665.1 uncultured Acetatifactor sp.
ACGCTGAAATACAGTCCCAGGAAAAACAGGGTGACTGCAATAAATAAAAATCCGATAAAGGAACGGAAATAGGATTTTAGTTCTCTCTTATATATTGCTAACATTTTATTCCGCCTCCTTTGTGGCAGCTGCGTCTGCCTTTGACTCGCTACTCTCGGACACATTTACGCCAGTCGTAGCGGAAACATTGTCTGAGGTATTGGTGTTTATTGATCCTTCGTCGGATGCCTCGGCATTATTGTCTGTATTTTCATCTACTGCTGCCGCCTTTTTATGCCTGGTAAACAATTTTTTCTTTTCAGGCTGCGAGGGCGCTACATCTTCTGTCAGTTCCAGGAAGATATCTTCCAGCGATTTCTCCGCATGGGTCATCTGCAGAATCGGCAGCTTTGCGTCTGCCAATGCATAGAATACCTGCTCTCTGACATCTGCATTTTCTTTGGAGATGACTTTCAGTTTTGTAATGCCTTTTTGTACCTCTGTGTTCTCCTCCATCTGATTGATCTGCGGAATCTTATACAGAGCTGCCTTGACAGCATCGGCATTGCCCTTTACTTCCAGATCCAGCTCCATAGATCCGCTCATCAGCTTCTGCAGATTCTCCGGGGAATCGCTGGCGACCAGTTTGCCGTGGGCGATGATCATAATGTGGTCGCAGACCGCACTGACTTCCGACAGGATATGGGAGCTTAGAATCACGGTGTGATTCTCGCCAAGCTTGCGGATCAGATCACGGATCTCGATAATCTGTTTCGGATCCAGTCCCACGGTAGGCTCATCCAGAATGATGACCTCGGGGTAGCCCAGGATCGCCTGTGCCAGACCGACTCTCTGCCTGTAACCTTTGGACAGGTTCTTGATCAGACGCTGTTGCATATCCGTGATCTGCGTCATCTCCATAACCTCACAGATCTGCTGTTCCCGTTCCTTTTTCGGAACTTTTTTCAGCTCCGCCACAAATTCCAGATACTCCCTGACAGTCATGTCAACATACAGGGGTGGGAGCTCCGGCAGATAACCGATGGCACGCTTTGCCTCCTCCGGATCCTTCTGCACATCCTTGCCATCTATGGTCACTGTGCCTTCTGTGGCAGCCAGATAACCGGTGATGATATTCATGGTCGTCGACTTGCCGGCGCCGTTAGGACCTAAAAAACCGTAGATCTGTCCCTTTTCCACGCGGAAAGAAAGATGATCTACGGCTATATGGTCTCCGTATTTTTTTGTAAGATTGGTTACTTCTATCATATTTGCCTCCCATATCAGTTGCTTGCGCTGTATGATACCAAATTCTCAAGGTCTCCGGCCGGCTCTGAACAGAATCATGCCGTTTCAGACCTTTCAATTTTGATATCAGTATATGAGGCAAATGTCATCAAAAGGTGAAACATTTGTGAAAATTGTGTGAAACCGGTTTTGAATCCTACAAAAAACTTTTCACCAACTTTATATTTTACTTGTTTCAGGCTTTACTTATCTCATATCCTACTTATCGTCAAAGAAGTGCTTAAGTTACCGGCTTCCACCGCCAGATGCAGCGGCAGCTTCTCTGCCGGAATATCCTCAAAAATAAACTCCGGTTCACCGGTCTGCGCCGACTGGAACAGGAAAAGTACCCCGTCCACATAGAGCACCACTTTTTTCTGGTTGCTGTAGACTGTCAGGGAGAGCAGCCCGTTCTCCTGCCGGTGGAGGGTGGAAAGTGCCGGATAGAGCACAGGTTCACTGCTCCATTTCGCCTGATAATAGTAGTATCGCTCTGTCAGTGTCCTGCCGTCCGCCGAAAGCAACATTTCCTGTGAAATTTCTCCGGGTAATCCACGGTATACGGGAATTTTTTCTTCCGTTATCCACAAGTCTTTTACCAAAAATCCACGTTTCAGGCATAACCTGTAAAAACTATCTGTTCCGGGATTCTGCCTTACATCATTTTCCAGCCCTTCTTTGTCCTGCCCGATTTTTTCCTGTCTTTCACTTTTCTTCCCGTCATTATAGAAAAGAATCGCATTGGCTCCCATCCGTGCCAGCCGCTCCAGATCTCTTTCCATCTGCTCTTCCTGTGTGCCAGACTCACTAAGTTGCGGCGGCAGCCGGTATTCCACGATGTGCGGACGGAATTCAGCTTCGTTCAAATAGATACCTTTTTTCTCTATGACACGCAAGTCATAAATTGCAAGGTCCTGCTGCCAGTAGACTTCGCGTCGGTTTTCGAAATCTTCTGCATCCCGGAATTTTCCTGAATTCTCCCCCTTGCGAAGGTTACTGTCAATCCCGGTTGGGCACCGCAGCCAAGCCCTCACCTGATATAGATAGGGATCCTTCCTTCCGTTCCACAGGTGCGGCCGCAATAATAACGCGGTCATCGGATCCTGATCCACATTCTGGTACTTCCCATAAAAAATAGGGCGACCTCCTCCTGCTGTCTCCCATATTTCCATCCGCACCTCGATTTCCCACTGCTTTGCCAAAAATTCCTCAGGCAGCTTGCATTCCAACTGTGCTTTTCCATTTTCCAGATTTACTATAATTGTAAGATCATTCCGCATCTGCATCCCTCTTTTCCGGGTTTTCTCCCTTATAGAAAGAGTTTTTGCAGATTACGAAACTTTATGCTTATTATCCTTACATCGGGCAGGATCTTCTCCCAGGTACTTCCTCCCCAGAGACATATCCTGCATGAAATTCCATATTAATATCCCGAAGCTCCTTCTCGCCATCGATGTATGCCTGATACATCTCTGCCAGTCCGGACGAACAACCGTCACAATTTGCTTCTATATATCCTAAGGATTCCGCTACGATCTGCTCCCGTTCTTCTCTTGTAGTATCTTTGATCAAATATCCTGCCATACGTATCTTCCCTTTCCTTTCGCTTAGTGTCAATGTACCACACTCCCCAAGTTCCCACAAGTTTTTTCACAAAATGCTTGCCCTGACCACGCGTGTATCTTACTATAGAAGAAAGTTCCGCTATGGATGATTCCTGCACTGGCAGCGCATATGGGACTTTATTCTAGCTGAAACGAACGATTAAGGAGCCGGGTTCTCATGATATACTGGATTTTAGCCACTTTAACAGCATTTTTCGTCAAGGGTCTGTGCGGATTCGCCAATTCACTGGTCTTCAGTTCCGTCCTGAGTTTCGGCATTACAAACGCCAACATCTCTCCGGTGGAAGTCGTTCTGGGCTATCCTTCGAACCTGATTCTTGCCTTCAAAAAACGTAAATTCCTGAAGGTTCGAATTTTCCTGCTTCCTGCATTATTCATCCTGGCCGGAAGCCTTCCCGGGGCATTTGTATTAAAATATGTCAATGCGGATGCTGTAAAAATCATCTTCGGTCTCGTGGTCGTCGGCATGGGCATTCAGATGTGGATACAGGAAACGAGAACAGTAAAAAAGGAGACTTCTCCCAATCAAAAAATCTCCCCTGTATTTATGATTCTGATCGGTCTGTCCGCCGGATTGTTATGCGGCATGTTCGGTGTCGGTGCACTGATGGCCGCCTACCTGACCAAAGTCTGTCCCGACAACGATACTTTCAAGGCAAATATCAGTGCCGTCTTTGTCGTGGAAAATACTTTCCGGATCTGCCTGTATATTGCGCTTGGCCTGATTCATTGGGATACGCTTGTGCAGGTCGTCTGCCTGTGGCCCGTCATGCTGCTCGCCCTGTTTCTGGGTATGAAGTGCAGCGACCACTTAAATGAAAAGACCGGACGGAAAATAGTGATTATTCTGCTCATTGTGTCGGGAATTGTGCTTGTTGCAAAAAGTATTTAATTTATTTATTCATGTAATTCTCCGTCCACAATGCGTACAATACGCTTCGCGGACTGTGCCACTCCCAGATCATGAGTGATCATTACAATCGTGTTGCCCATGTCGTTTAACTCCCGGAACAGCTTCAGTACTTCTTTGCCACTGGTCTGATCCAGGGCACCGGTAGGCTCATCCGCCAGCAGGATCGCCGGCTGGCCTACCAGTGCTCTGGCAATGGATACTCTCTGTTTCTGACCACCGGAGAGTTCATTGGGTTTATGCCCGATACGATGATCCAGCCCCAGCAGCTTGATAGTATTTTTACACTTTTCTTCTGCTTCCTCATGCGTCATGCCACGCATCAGCAGGGGCATGATAATATTCTGCATGACATTATAGGTCGGGATCAGCTGATAGTTCTGGAAAATGAACCCGATCTTCTGGTTACGTACCATGGTCAGATCGTCCTCCTTGGTCTCGTGGATTGCCATGCCATCCAGATAATATTCCCCACTGTCCATCACATCCATACAGCCGATCATATTCATTAACGTAGTCTTACCGGAACCGGAAGGACCTAAGATTGCCACATATTCTCCCTTATTTACCTGAAAATTGATGTCCTTCAGGATCGGCAGACGCTCCTCACCCAGCATATATCCTTTATTTATATTTTTCATGGTGATCATTGCATTTTCCATCCTATCTTTACGTCTTTCAATAACCTGCAAACTTTGGGCCTTTGGCACAAAGTTGCGTGTGAAAAATTTATTTTTCACACTTTTCACACTATTCCTGATTCAGAGCTTCTACGGGGATCAGTCTTGATGCCTTATATGCCGGATAGAAGCCGAAGATGCTTCCGGTGAGGACACCAAACAACAGCGACAATACTGCACCCTGCACCGACAGGGACACTCTCACGTTGAACAGCTGCACGAATGGCGTAATTCCAAGAGCCACCAGCACCCCCAGTACCGCTCCTACCAGACTGGTAAAACTTGCCTCCAATAAAAACTCCAACAGGATATCCTTTCGGGAGCAGCCCAGTGCTTTCAGAATACCGATCTCGTTGGTACGCTCCTTGATGGATACAAACAATACATTCATAATGCCGATACCGCCGACAATAAATACGATCACCGCCATGGAGATTAACAGTAATGTCAGTGTCTCGTTGGAAGCAGAGGCGGCCTCCATCTTGCTTCCGGCATCGCTGATGGTAAATGTGGTGTTGGGATAGCTCTCTTTTAAAGCACTCTCCACATCCGTCATTACGGTATCCACCTGATTCACATCTTCTGCGACCACGGTAATGGTTGGACTAATGCTCGTACCGGTAATGTATTTGATGCCGGTTTCGTAAGGTACATAGATCGCCGTATCCGGGCTGATGCCGGATGCCACAGTTCCCATCTCGGATAGTACCCCTGACACTATATAGGGGCGCCCATCAATATAAACTGTACCGTCATAGGCATCGTAGGCGCTGCCAAAAATTTCCTTTGCCACGGTGGCACCCAGTACGCACACCTTTTCCTTGCTCTCGTTGTTTTCTTCTGTAAGGAAATCCCCGATGGCCATTTCCAGATTACTGATGGTGGCATAATTGTCCTCCACACCGGCAATGGTGTAATAGGAAGCAGAGGTCATATCGCCTCCCTCCACCGATGCTGTAGTGGAATAAGAGATCGTAGTTGCAGAGATTCCCGATACAAAAGTCGCCAGATCATCACAGTCTTCACTGGTCAATGTCACGGTTTCGCTCTCTTCCTCCTGTCCGAATCCGAAAAATCCGCCGAAATCCATGCCACCGCCGGGACCACCGGACGTACCGCCGCCGGAACCTCCTCCGGGACTTCCTCCCATATTGGTGACGGTAACGCTTCCTCCTCCGCCCGGCATTTCAAAGCTAAAACCGCCGCTGTCACTGCTGTCACAGGAAATATCAATGGCTCCGGCATTCAGGTTCTTGAACTGCTCCGCCACCTCTTCTTTTCCACCGGTACCTATCGCCAGCACCAGCATTATGGTGGCGGATCCCACAACGATACCAATGGAAGTCAGGATCACTTTGAATTTATTCTGTGACAGGTTCAGCCACACCAAACGTAATATTTCGGATAATCTCATATTTTATTTCTTCCCTTCCATTGATATTAAGCTCATGCAGGTCTTTATACTATTTTGTAATGCTGCTCTCGATAAGTATGGTATCTCCCTCTGCAATATCCCCGGAGATCTCCACATTGGATCCATCTGACAGTCCTGTCGTTACTTCTTTTTTCACAATGCTGCCATCCGCATTCTTCACCTTTACATAGGTTTTGTTATCTTCTGTGATGATGGCTCTGCGTGTGACATACAGTACGTCGGCGGTCTCTTCCGTGACAAACGTCACATCTCCCGTCATGCCCTGGAACAGACCGGATGCATCTCCTTCCAATGTGACAGTTACGTCATAAGTTACATTCCCGCTGGAATCTGCACTCGCATCTCCAATCGCGGTCACCTTACCCGTAAAGGTCTGCTCCGGATATGCCGTCAACGCAATGTTTGCCGCCGACCCTAATGAGATGTCTGTCATATCCTCCTCGTCGACCGTTACCGTCATGGTCACTTCGTCCATATCATATAAGGTAACCAGAGAGGTTCCTGTGCTGATCTTGTCTCCGGTCTCCAGTTCTACGCCGGTGATCACGCCGTTGTATTTCGCACATACGGTATCTCCGTCAATATAAGTGCTGAATTCGTTCCATTTTTCCACAGTTTCATCATAGGTCTCCTGTTGATCGGACAGATCCTGTTCCAGATACCCAAGCGCAATATCGTAAGTCTCCTGCGCGGTGTTGTAAGCCAGTGTCCGCAGTTGTTTTGTCTCGGTTGCGGTTAGCTTTCCCTGCTCTAATTCGCGCTTTGCTTTGTTATAGGCAGTCTCGGCAGTGGTCACATTTTCCTCTGCCTGCTCTACCTTCTGTTCCAGTTCTTCTTTCTGTTGCTCCAGGGAATCCGCGGTCGTCTGTGCCTGCTGTGTCAGCTGGGCAAAATATACATAACCGTAGGTGTCGTCCGCCGGATCCGTGCTGTTCAGACTGTACTTACAGTTGGACAGTACCTGCGCCGCATCCGCATAAGCTGCCGTCACTTCCGTAAGCTGCGCCTGATAATCCTCCAGATTACTCTTTGCCTGTTCCAGCGTAGTTTCCGCGGAATCTGCTGCGTTCTGCAGTTCCTGCAGCGTCGTACTGTATTCCGTATCTATATAACTTCCGTAAGCGGTACTGCTGTCATAGGTATATTTTGCCTTCTGTCCGGATAACGTCTGGTCTGCCTCCACTGCTTCCAGATCTGCCTTGGCTTTCTCCACGTTGGATTGCAATTCCTCTTCCAGCTCCGACACACTGTCCTCTTCCAGGCGGTACAGCGGATCTCCTTCCGACACCTGCTGCCCCACGGAGACCAGCACCTCTGCAACCGTCAGGCTGGAATCATCACTGCTGCCCGTAGAACTGCTGCCGCCCATGTTAAAAATGTTGCCAAACATATCCAGTCCGCCCTGTGCTCCGCCGCCGGAAGCACCCATACCGCCGAAGCCGCCGGAGGTACCGTTGTTGCTGTTGTTGCCGGAAGAAGAGCTGCTGTCACTTGAAGTGCTTGTTCTCTTCAAGGCACTCATATCCAGATCAAAGGTCTGATCCACCGTACCGATATCCACGGATCCGCTCTCTGTGACACCTTTGACCAGCGTACCGTATTTTACGGTAGTTTCTTTATAGATGACTTCTGTGTCATTTTCTGTAGAAAGTGCAACAGAACCAATCACGATTGCAATCACGCAGACAGCGCTGATACTTGTTATGATTTTTCGCTTTCGAGACCAGTCTTTCCATGCTTTTATGTGGCTGATCTTATTTTTTATGCTTTCTTTGAGCTTTTTCCCATTCTGTTTCATATCTGCTTCCATCATCCCTATCTCATTCCGGCTTTTCTATCATTCCACTTATCTCTCTTACTGTATTGGCTTCCTCACTACACGGATTCTGTGCAACTTTATTTCTATGTAGCTTTATTTCCATTGCTTTAATTGCCTCTGCCATTGTTCCCGGAGCCGTTGCTGCCGCGGTCGCCCTGACCGCCCTGTGGCATCTCTCCGCCGCCCGGCAGTTCCATACCTTCCGGTATCTGGAAATCCATGCCACCCATCGTGCTGTCATCCATAGAATTTCCGTCCATGATACGATCAGATCCATTGTTACCGGAACTACTGTCTGTGCCGGATGCCTCTTCCGTACTCTTGACTTCTGCCTCGGAGCTGACTCTACTTGCCAGGTAGATGGTATCGCCCTCTTCCAGTCCTGACAGGATCTCAATGTCCACACCGTTAGTGGTGCCGGTCTCTACCTCCGCCAATTCCCTGCCGCCCAGTGCTGTCTTGCGATATACATAGGTTTTGCCGTTTTCTTCGACAATGGCCTTACGGGATACATAGAGAACATCCTCTTTTTCTTCCGTTACGAAAATGACATCTGCGATCATTCCCCCGTACAATTTCTCCAAAGCACCTTCCACGCTGATCTCCACGGTGTAGCTGACGGTGTTGCTGTAATCAGAGGTTGCCGTTGTGTTGATCGAGAGAATACTTCCGGTATAGGAATCTTCCGGATATGCCGTGAAGGTAACATCTACCGCATCCCCTACCTGCAGATCCACGATATCCTCCTGTGTCACATCCACAGAGATCCGCATGTCATCTGCCGTTGCATAGGAAAATATGGTTCCGGTAGTAGTCAGCCGGTCTCCCACTTCGTAACTGACGCCGGTGATCACACCGTCCTCCGTCGCATACAGGATACCGTCACTTCCGACAAAGTCTTCAAACGCCTGCAGCTGTTCTTCTCTTTTTTCCTTCGTCTCTTCCGCTTCCTGCAAAGTCTCTTTCAGGTCTTCCACCGTGGCATTGTAAGTGGTCTGTGCATTCTGCCCGGTGATTACAGCTTCCTGATAAGTTTCTTCCGTGTCGAGTTGATTGATCTTCTGTTTTGCCTGCGCCGCAGCCAGCTGATTCTGCAGATCCGTAATGGCACTTTCATTTTCCGTGACCGCATTTTCTGCCTGCGTCAGTGCGGTTTTGGCCTGCTGATACTTACTTCTGGCACTGAGGTAACCGCTCTGAATGGTCATGAAATTCACTGTATTGTCCGTCCCGGCACCTTCATAGCCTTCTTTTGCCGCTTCGTAGGTCTCCAAAGCATCCTGATAGTCTTCCTGCGCCTCCGCCAGTTTTTCCTGAAGGGATGCTGCGTTGGCCTGCTTCTGCTCCAGCTGCACCTGTAGAGAAGTTACGTTATTTGCCACACTGCTTGACGAAGTATTCCGAATAGACGACGCATAGGACGCACTGATCTTCTGGGTATCGTAGTCGGTCTGCGCTTCCAGCAGGGATAATTCATAGGTGCTCTCTGCCTCCGCGTAGTCCGCCTGTGCGGAGGCAACGGCATTCTTAAGCAATGCCCGGACTGCTTCCACGCTGTCGTCTGTGAATTTCAGAAGCTCCTGCCCCTCGGTAACTCTCTGCCCACTGGCGGCATAGACTTCTTCAATTTTCAAATATTTCTGTGTCGTTTCTTCATCGTCATCGCTGTCACTATCACTGTCTTCGTCATCATCGCTGACGTCCAGATTCAGATCATAATCTATTGTTTTCGTCTGATATTCCAGGGACCCACTCTCCGTGACACCTACTTTCAGGGTGCCGCGCTCCACGGTCTCTTCCTTATAAATCCATTGCTCTTTTTGCAATAACGGCGCAATAAACACGGTATAGCAGGCTGCCAGGAGCAATACCAACAAAGCTGTTCCTGCAAAAATCAACTTTTTCTGCTTTTTTGTGAGGGATTTCAGTTTTTCAAAATGTAGTCTTTTTAATTTCATGACTGTGTCTGTCCTCCCTGCTGTTCCTCACCCCGGGCATTGTCATTTTCCTGCGGCATTTCTCTGTTACCTGATCCGCCTTCCGGCTTCGTTCCGCCCTCCGGCATTGCATCGTCTCCGGAGACGTCTCCGGGTCTGCCTTGCATACGCTGCTGCATCTGCGCAATCTCCTCTTCCGTCATACCGAAGATGACCGTCACGGATTCGTTGGCACTCAGGCTGCTGTTATTTTCATTTTCTTCGTCCTCTGTCGCGATTTTCACGGTCACACTGTAAGTAACACTGGTGCGGCTGTCGGAAGAAGATACCGGATCGATGGCTGTGATCTCACCGGTGAATCCGCCGTTTGCGGAAGACTGTACATACGCACTGTCACCCACGGTGAGTTTCGCAATGTCTGCCTGATCTACAGATACGGTCACCGTCAGTTCCTTCGGATTGCTATATACGAATACCACCGCATCGGAAGTCAGATTCTGGTCTGCCCGTACCATGGTCCGCAAGATGGTTCCGTCCTCGGAAGCATAGAAATAGCCGTCGCCCACACTGCTTTCAAACAGTTCCAGATTCGCTTTTGCATCTTCATAAGTGCTCTTCAGTGCCGCCAGATCGGATTCTGCCTTTTCCACGGTCGTGTTGTAGTCGCTCTCTGCACGTTCCGCTGTAGACAGCGCCGTCTCATAGGTTAACTTCGCCTGTGCCTGCCGGATTTCCTGATTTTCCTTTGCCTCCGTGACTGCCTGCTGAAGACTGGGAAGCTTTAGCTGTAATGTCTGTAAATTAAAAGAAGCATTAGTGACGGCATCGTCATATTTCTCCTGTGCCTCTTCCAGATCCTTCAGGTTCTGCTCCAGAATGCTGTAGAGGGAAGCTAAAATGCTTGCATTAGAGGTTCCTCCGCTCTGCATATTGCCGCCGGCTCCGCCACCGATCTGTACCGAGCCGCCACCGCCGGTGACCTGCGACCAGCCAACACCCCATTCATCCATCTTATCCGTCAGGGCTTTCAGATTTTCATCATAGATTGCCTGATACTCATCGACTTTAAAATAACTCTTATAAGAACCGTCATTCACATAGGATTCATACTCTGCAATGTCATCTTCCGCATCCTGCAATTCTTCCTCAGCCTTCGTCACAGCACTTTGCAGACTCGCCACCGTCTCGTCATAGACCTCTTTCGCCTGCTGCCCGGTGAGAATCGCGCTGTCTTTTGTATACTCTGCCGTGATGAGATTCTGCTCATATTCAATCTTGCCGGTGCGATACGCCAGTTCCGCATCTTCCAATGCTCTCTCCAGTTCTTTTCTCGCTTCCGCCACACTTTCTTCCGTCAGTTTCAGGATCTTATCCCCGGCAGTTACGTCTTCTCCGGACACGGCATATACTTCCTCTATCTCCAGATTGGTCGTCAGATTCTCCACGTCGAAGGTCTCCTCTGTAATACCGACATTGGTCACACCGGAAGCTCCCACCATATCCTCCGTAAGTGTGAGTCCTGCCATATTTCCAGGCATGGAAACTGCTGTCGCATTCCCGTTTTTATGCAGTATCACAACTGCCGTCACCGAACCGCCTCCTATCGCCAGCACCAGAATCAGGGCGACAATGACCCATTTTTTTCGTCCCTTGTGGTCATTCTGTCCCTTTTTTTCTGCTTTCTCAGAGTTTATCAGCTGTTTGATCTTCTTATTTTTCACGGCAAACCTCCGATTATGATTCCGTTCAAAATTACTTGTTTTCTCAAGTATAGGAAAATTTTGTATTCAAAAAGTGTTCACTCTGTGAAAATTCTGTGTCCGGATTTGATTTTGTCATACGGGAACACTTTTAATATTCATCATACAAACCTATAAAACTTACACTTTAGCTTGAAAAATTGATTTTACATATCACGCAAAAAGAACCCCCGAAGGAGCTCTTTTCTGTATAGCCTTTTTTATTTTATCATCTGGAAATGTCTAAGTGCATCTATCATAATATCGGCGCTGCAAATCCAAAATTTTTCTGTCATAGTGGGCATCGTTGATGTCTAAAGTATCCATCTGACGCTCCAAGCGGCTTTTCGTTCCAAAGGCTTGCTTTAGCTGTCCTTGCAGAACGGCGATCTGCTTTTCCATTTCCTCTGTATCAACCGCCATTCCGATTTTCGCTTGAATTGCTTTTACAAATCGGGGATTGCTGTCCATAGCGGAGATGACCTTCGCCACAAATTTGTTAATTTCCTAATCATCGTTTGCCAGATGGGTAAAGCCTTTGTTTTCCTCTATAACGTTGATACCATAAACATCTGCAATTTGTGCAGGATAGGTTTCAAGGATTTCACCAGCGTATTCAATTTCGATTACATCTCCGATTTCAGGTTCCGGTGATGGATGCGCATTTCTGATCGGCACTTCAATTCGGTCTGCACTACTCAATTCCCAGCTGCCTTCAACAGGCTTCACAAGATAATTGCCATCATGAATTTCCAGAATTTCAGCTTGGAACACCTGATGCGCTTCGTTGGAAAAACCTTCAATCTGAATACAATGATTCTTGAAAACCAGTCGGCCGGTTTCTACCAGTTCATCCGTATGATATTTTGTTTTATCTACATACAAGCGGCCATCTTGATGATCCTGTCTGAGAGTGAAATTAAAATACCCTCTGTCAGACAGCTCATAGCTTACTCCGTTTGCATAGTCATAGATAATGACACGGTCGTCAATCATGCCTGAGCCCCAACTGATTGTAGAACACAACTCAGGCAAACCGTCGCCGGTGAGGTCGCAGAAATAGGCGTTCCAGATTGGCATCCCCGTATAAAGTGAAGTGCTTTTACTGCCCTTAACAGCCAGCATATCTACGTAAGTCCAACGGAAGGTCACATCCGGAAACTCGGTGAGGCTGATTTCAAGACTACCGTCCCATTTCATTTCATCAGGGGTTTCAAGGTAATCAAACCACTCTATTACGGAATTTATCTCGTCCACAATACGCACTTCTACATTTTCTACTTCAACATAAACAATAATGTCCTCATTGGTGGGGTTCTGCATATTCACACCAATCTTAAACCACGTATCTTTTTCTGCATCAAATTCCACAGACATACCATGCGTAAGATAAGTGGCTGTGTATCCGGTTTCTGCTGTTTTATTAACGGGGAACAAAAGAACTTCTGTATCACCCAATCCATCACCAGACCATATTTTGATTGAATTTCTGACTGTGCTGACTTCCTCCTCCGTATATACAAATTCCTCTTGACTTCCTGCGGGAACAACAATTCGCAATGTATAGCGGTCTTGTTTAGGATTCGTCAGGAAGCAGACCGCAACGCCCACGCAAATAA
>CAKRRS010000081.1 GCA_934394665.1 uncultured Acetatifactor sp.
AAATTCTGTGGTTCTAAAGTTTTCAGTAACCCAGTAGTCCCGGTTGCATATAAGAATAAGCTGACCGTAAACAGACGTCGGTACCATAGCGTCCTGCGGACGCATTGCGGGCGTACTTTGGCCGCTTATGTACCGCTACGTCTGTTTCCGAACAAAGTGTGCTAAAGCACACCGCGATGTCAGCGTTTCTTATATGCAATCGGGGCTACGGCGACAGGTTTGCAAACAAATTAACTTTCAATTTAGTCATTCAAAGCCATATCTTTCAGTCTCGCGAATAAGCTGCGTACCGGCTTGATGCTTAAGATCACCAAAGTTACCGCGGCCTCCGCAAAAATATAGATGGCATTGTATACCAGGGAATAGGGCAGCGGATCCCAACCTTCCCAGGCATAGGCACCGAAAAAGATCCATCCGGAGATCACGGCGAAAACGAAACGTCCCAGCACACCGGCAATGTAGCCTTTGATCAGGCCAAACTTTGCATTGGAGAAGAGGCCGGAAAGTCCCAAGGCACCGAATGCCAGAATATAGTCGACGATCAACTGCATGGGATATAATACGTAGGGATCGATCAGAAGCTGTAATACTCCGTAAGCAACACCGGTAGCAATTCCGGCGCCGAGACCGAACCAGTAGCCGGGCAGGCAGATTACCAGCATGGATAACAGGGTAATGGAACCGCCGGTAGGAAAGTGGAACAGTTTGATATTCGACAGAACGGTTCCTAAAGCAATTGCCATGGCACAGAAAGCCAATTGCTTTACCGTTAACTTTCCGGCGTTCATTTTGGCATCTTTATCAGCATTTGCAGAGACCGGATCGGCTTTTTTCATCTGCTTGTGTGCGAACAGCACAGCGACAGCTAACAGCACGATAAAAACAGCGACCAACAGGACATTGCCCAGTGTGGTGGGGACATAAGTGGTTTCGTCCCAGGCATTGACTACAACATTATACAACATAAAAAATCCTCCTTCGTGTGCGCGAGGAGGGACAACATCGTGTTCATGAAAGTTTGATATAACTGCAATCCTGAAATATCAAGAAGTGAAAACCAATCATTGCAATTTCAAAATTCTGATCTTCAAAGGATTATAAAAACCGGAACAGCAAAATCAAACCAAAATGAACTCTGTGCTTCCTTACGCCGGTATTATCCGGTTCAAGTAGTGAGGGTTAGAAATGCAGTAGTTACAGCATTCCAGTCTCAGCGATGTGCTCCCCTAGCGGAATATAATAGTTACTTGTTCACTATAGTGCTTTATTGTGACAGTGTCAAGAACGAAGTGAATGATATCGGTCATGGAATCGCTGCGGTGCGCATTTGTTATCTTAAAAACAGTTGGAAAATGCACAGAAATATAGTATCGTAGTTATTACTTGAAGACTTCTGTAAATATTTTACCGGATGTTGGTGTACGTATCGCATTTTCCGGTGAAACAAGTTATATTTTTTGAGAGTCGGCATGTTTTGACAGAAATGAAAGATGCTTGGTCGGGATGCAGTGGAAAGTGCAGGGGACGAGGAGAGGCAGAACGGATGAAAAAAATCATAGTGGGTATTTTGGCACATGTAGATGCCGGGAAAACGACTTTGGCGGAAAGCCTTTTATATACATGCGGTACGATCCGCAAAGCAGGAAGAGTAGATCATGGAGATGCGTTTCTGGATCATGGAGAGATGGAACGGAAAAGAGGGATCACCATTTTTTCAAAACAGGCAAGAATGCATTGGAAAAATATGGATATTACACTACTGGACACTCCGGGGCATGTGGACTTCTCCGCAGAAATGGAACGGACACTGCAGGTATTGGATACGGCAGTACTGGTGATTGACGGAAGCGACGGCGTACAGGGCGATGTGCATACTTTGTGGAAATTATTGAAAAGATATCAGATCCCGACGTTTTTATTTGTCAATAAAATGGATCAGTCGGGAACGGATAGAGAAGCGTTGTTTGCGGAACTGCAAAAAAAGCTGGATGGTAATATTGTAGAATTTGACAATTCTGTCCGGGAACTTGAACATGCCGCCATGTGCAGTGAATCGCTGATGGAGGAATATCTGGAGACCGGGACGTTGCAGCCGGAGCGCATTACAGAAGCGGTGGCGGAGCGGAAGCTTTTTCCCTGCTTTTTTGGTTCAGCATTGAAACAACAGGGAATAGAAGCGCTTCTGGACGGACTGGAGATTTATGCGCCGGAGCCGGAGTATCCGGAAACATTTGGCGCAAGAGTATATAAAATCGGAAGAGATGCCTCCGGTGTCCGGCTGACCTACCTGAAGGTAACCGGTGGAAGCCTGCGCGTGAAAATGATAGTCGACAACGAGAAAAGCGTGGCAGGAAAAAAGACGACCGGGGATAAAAACAGCGGTGAAACAGGAGCAGAATCCGTAGGATGGGAGGAAAAGGTCGACCAGCTCCGGCTGTACAACGGAGTCGGATACGAAACGGCAGATGTCGTACAGGCAGGGGAAGTCTGCGCTGTCATCGGTCTGACGAAGACATTTGCCGGACAGGGACTGGGCTATGAGAGTGAGAACATAGCGCCTGTGCTGGAACCGGTGCTGACCTATCGACTGCTTCCGGCACCGGAGACAGATCCGGTGGTCGCATTGGGAAAATTGCGACAGCTGGAAGAGGAAGAACCGGAGCTGCATGTATTGTGGCAGGAGGAAAACAGGGAGATTCATCTGCAGGTCATGGGACAGGTGCAGATGGAAGTCCTGAAAAATATTTTGTGGGAACGGTTTGGACTGGATGTACAGTTTGATGCCGGAAGCATTGTATATAAGGAAACACTGGCGGAGCCGGTGGAAGGAATCGGCCATTTTGAACCGCTACGGCATTATGCCGAGGTGCATCTATTGCTGGAGCCGGGAGAACGCGGCAGCGGACTACAGTTCGCATCGTTGTGCAGCGAGGACATGCTGGACCGCAACTGGCAGCGACTGATTCTGACGCATCTGGAGGAAAAAAGACATGTCGGCGTATTGACCGGTGCGGAGATCACGGATCTGAGAATCCTGTTGATCGCCGGAAAAGCACATACCAAACACACGGAAGGCGGTGATTTCCGCCAGGCAACCTACCGTGCGGTGCGACAGGGAATGCGCAGCGGTAAAAGTATTTTGCTGGAGCCATGGTTTGATTTTCAACTGGAAGTACCTACGGAAACTCTGGGCAGAGCGATGTCTGATATCACCCGGATGAACGGAAGATTTGATGCGCCGGTGACAGACGGGGAAAACAGTATCCTGACAGGAAGTGTGCCGGTGGCGTCCATGGGAGATTATGGCAGAGAAGTTGCCGCTTATACCAAAGGTCACGGACGTTTGTCATGTACCTTGAAAGGCTACGAACCCTGCCATAATACAGAGGAAGTTTTGGCAGCCTGTGCCTATGATCCGGAAGCAGATACCGCCAATCCGACCGGTTCTGTATTCTGTGCGCACGGTGCAGGATTCCTTGTGCCTTGGGATCAGGTACCGGAATATGCACATGTGGAGAGCGGATGGACACCGGAGCCCGATGAGGACGGGAAATGTGCTGACGCTGCCGCAAGCGCAGGGATTTCTGCGCAAAACAGGTCGCAAACCATGGCACAGCGTCAGACGGGAAGCGGTGTGGAACGAGTCATTACCCAGGAAGAAATCGAAGAGATTTTCCGCCAGACTTATGGAAAAAAAGCAGAGGATCCGCATCGGTTCCGGAGATATCATACTTCCTCCGGCAGCAGAAACGGTTATGCAGGGAGTAAGGACGGCGGAGATGCCGTAAATGCAGCCAACTGCAGCCGCGACACGGGAGCACAGCAGGAAAAACCGGAAGAATATCTGTTGGTAGATGGCTACAATATTATTTTCGCATGGCCGGAACTCAGAGAGCTGGCGAAAATCAATCTGGACAGCGCGAGAGACAAATTGATGGATATTATGTGTAATTACCAGGGATATCAGGGATGCCGCCTGATTCTGGTCTATGATGCATACAAGGTAAAAGGCAATCCCGGGTCTACGATGAAGTATCATAATATTGAGGTCGTCTATACCAAAGAAGCCGAGACCGCGGATCAATATATTGAGCGGACGACGCATGAACTGGGCGCGAAACCGCAAAAATACCGCGTGACGGTAGCTACTTCTGATGCATTGGAGCAGATGATCATCTGGGGTAACGGTGCCACACGAATGTCTGCACTTGGCCTGAAGGCGGCAGTAGAAAGCGCCGGAGCGGAATATTTCGGCAAATAGAATTCTGAGAAAATGCATTAAGGAGGTTTTATAGGACTCAAAATAAGATAATTTATACCTATCAGAAAAAGCAAATGGGAACTGACAGACACTGTTCCCGGAAAGAATCAAAGAGGTATAAATCATGAGAAGACAGACCCTTTCCAACATTGCATTTTACATTACTACGCTTGCCTTGATCCTGATGATTGTGTTGTGTGTCGGCAATACCGTGAGAAGCGAGGACAGCGCAGAGGCGCAGCGCATAGAGAACAGGGCGCAGGAACAGCAGATGCTGACACAGATGAGACAATATCTGAATGAAAACGGCTATCGCAACAGCGGCGTGACCTTGACTTATGTGACGGACGCAGAAGGACATTATGAGTATACCTTCACCATTCATCATAAGCTGATTGATGAAATGGGTGAGGAGGAGCGAGAACATTTTGGAACGGAGCTTGCGCAACATTGTAAGACTTCCGGGGAGAATCGTATTTCCTGTGAGTTCCTCCTGACAGACCGGTAATGGTACAACCTTCGATGGTGCTCCTTCATTCGTCGAATGTGAAGGTGTGAAATAATCCTTTCCGCAAAATTTGCATGACATTTCCCACGATAGAGGGTATACTAACACTATATGCCATATAAGATTTATACGGCGATGGGAAAGGAGAACTGCAGATGACATTTATTCCCAAACCACATGAGATATATAAACATTTTAAGGGCAATCTGTATCAGGTAGTGACGATTGCCAGACATTCCGAGACAGGAGAGCAGCTGGTAATCTATCAGGCGCTGTACGGGGATTTCGGGACGTATGCGAGACCGCTTCCGATGTTCACCAGTGAGGTGGATCATGAGAAGTACCCTGAGGTGACGCAGAGATTCCGCTTCGAGCTGCAGGGTGCGGATGCGGAGAGACAGAGTCGGGAGTATGATGGGGATGACACACGGGCAGAGGATCAGCACCGGGAGACGGACGAGAACTGTGCAGCAGACACAAGTGTAACGACAGATGCAAGTGTAACGGGTGCGAGAGAGGATGACACGGGACTGGATCCCTTTGTCCTGGAGTTTTTGGATGCGGATTCTTATGAGCAGAAGCTGAATATTCTGGCATGTCTGCATCATCGCATCACCAACGAGATGATCACTACCATGGCGATTTCCTGCGACATTGAAGTAAACGACGGCGAGGTCGAAGAGCGCTATGAGGAATTGAAAAATTGCCTGTTGACGATGGAGAAATTCGAATGCAATCGCCTGAGATAAAAAATTTAACAGATGTTAAGGAAATCTTTAGGAAAGGGAACCTTCAGGCGATTCCCAAACCGCTTTTAAAATGGTATGATAGTAACCGTAGGATCCTTCCCTGGAGAGAAGAGGCAACCCCCTACCGCGTATGGGTCTCGGAGATCATGCTGCAGCAGACCAGAGTGGAAGCGGTGAAACCATATTTCCAACGTTTTATGACAGCGTTGCCTGATATTGCTGCACTGGCAGAAGCACCGGAGGAAGTACTTCTAAAATTGTGGGAAGGTCTTGGTTATTATAACAGGGTGCGCAATTTGCAAAAAGCCGCAATACAGATCATGGAAGATTACGGCGGAGTGATGCCGGATTCTTATGAGGAATTGTTGAAGCTGAAGGGAATCGGAAGCTATACTGCCGGAGCTGTTTCTTCGATTGCTTATGGAAAGCCCAACCCGGCAGTAGACGGCAATGTACTACGTGTGATTGCCAGAATCCGCAAAGACGACAGGTGCATTTCTGAGGATAAAGTCAAAAAAGACGTGGAAAATGATCTGAGGAAAATCATGCCGGCGGACAGACCGGGAGATTTCAACCAGGCAATGATGGAGGTCGGCGCCTGCGTGTGCATTCCGAATGGGGCACCGCATTGCGAGGAATGTCCCTTGCAGCATATCTGTATGGCTTACGCAGACGATACGCAGTTACAATATCCCAATAAGGCAAAGCCGAAAGCAAGAACAGTGGAAGAGAAGACGATTCTCATTATCCGGGATGCGGAGCTTGCCGCACTGCATAAGCGCCCGAACAGAGGACTGCTCGCCGGAATGTATGAGTTCCCTTCCATGAAGGGATTCCATACGGCAGAAGAGGTGAAGGGCTATCTTGCGGAAAATGGATTGCAGGTACTCCGAATTCAGCCACTGGAAGATGCAAAGCACATTTTCACACACAAAGAATGGCATATGAAGGGATATCTGATCCGGGTGGATGAACTGGCACCGAAAGAAGCCGGTCCGGATTCTTCGGAATGGATCTATATCGAACCGGCACAGACGAAAGATAAATATCCGATTCCTTCTGCGTTTGCAGCTTATGCGAAGGGACTTAATATGACACTGGGAATCCCTGCGGCATCCAAAGCTGCAGTCATACCGGAACAGACACCATAGCTGTGCATTCGGTATCTCCGATACCGGCAAGATAAAAAGACAACAAAAAGGGGACAGAAATATGAAATTACTTTCTATCGCAATTCCGTGCTATAACTCTGAAAAGTACATGAGAAAATGTATTGATTCTCTGCTGATCGGCGGAGAAGATGTAGAGATTCTGATTGTTGATGACGGTTCCACCAAGGATCGCACCGCTGAAATTGCCGATGAATATCAGGCACAGTTTCCGACCATTGTCCGTGCCATTCATAAAGAAAACGGCGGACACGGCTCGGCAGTCAACACCGGAATTGCCAATGCTACGGGACTGTATTTTAAAGTCGTAGACAGCGACGACTGGGTAAAACAGGATGCATATTTCAAGATCCTGGATACGCTGCGGAATCTGGCAGGCGGCGGACAGGCACTGGATATGCTGATCAGCAATTATGTCTATGAAAAGGAAGGTGAGCGCCGCAAAAAGGTCATTCAGTACCGCCATATTCTGCCGGTAGAGAAGATGTTCACCTGGTCGGACTGCCATCATTTCCTGAAGGGACATTATATACTGATGCATTCTGTGATCTTCCGTACCAAATTGTTACAGGAATGTGGACTGAAGCTTCCGGAGCATACCTTCTATGTGGACAACCTGTATGTATTTGAACCGCTTCCTTATGTGAAGAATATGTACTATCTGGATGTGAATTTCTACAGATATTATATCGGTAGACAGGATCAGTCCGTCAACGAGACTGTCATGATCTCCCGCATCGACCAGCAAATCCGTGTCACGAAGCTGATGATCGATTATCTGGTAGGAAGAAAGCAGGAAATCATCAAAAACAGGCGCCTGTATCAATACATGCGTAATTACCTCGAAATCATCATGACGGTATCTTCCGTATTGCTGATCCGCTCCGGTACTCCGGAACATCTGGAGAAAAAGAGAGAATTGTGGGAGTACCTGAAGGGAAAAGACAAAAAGCTGTATCTGTACCTTCGAAACGGCATCATGGGAGGCACCATGAATCTGCCCGGGAGAGGCGGACGGAAGATCTCCGTGGAAGGCTATAAGATCTGCCAAAAATTGTTTGGATTTAACTGATCTTTTTCAAATACCTTTTTTTATTTGCGATAAGCCAAAAACAGCTTCAAAAGTCTGAGTGCGTAGTCGCAATCTCTTTGTTCGGAATTATCTAATAAAGTTAAAATAGCGGATACTTCGTCGGTTTGCTCGGGGTATCCGTTTTCATTGGTCTCTTTTCCATATATAATATAATCCAGCGGCATATCCAAAGTCTCTGAAAGAGAGGACGCGGATAAAGTAACGCAGCTGAATAATCCGGAAGTTTTGAAAACAATGAAGAAAAAGTACGGAATGGAGTAATATATCGGAAATAGCCAAATTCGGATAGCTTGAATTTGGCTGTTTTGCCATGTTGACAATCACACAGATGTTTGCTACTCTCTAGCTGTAAGCAGATTTTTCTATTTCAAATTCTCTATACCGGTTTTATTGGTGTCTATGACTTCAGAAATTCCTGCTTTGTTACCCAATGATTATAATAGAATAGTGGGAGAAGGCATAGTACGATGCTAAATGGATGTTGGCGGAATAGAAAGCGTTGAGATCTGCATTGTAGGGAATGTTGTATTTCTCCTGTGGTACGCGAGAGGAGAATGCAGATGATCATCAGCCCTAAATGGGATTATAGTTTCAAAGAGTTATTCCGGAATATGGTAGTCCTGAAATATTTTATCAGTGTGGTCCTGAAGATCCCAGTGGAAGAGATCAGAAGTGTACGTCTGATGAATACTAATCTAAGAAGACGATACCGGTATCAGAAGCAGGGGATATTGGATGTGTTGGCAGAACTGAATGACAACACGAAAATCAATATCGAATTGCAGGTGAAGGCAGCCAAGGAATGGGACAAACGGCAGCTGTTTTATCTGGGGAAGATGTTGACGGAAGAGGTACCTTTTTGCAAAAGCTATCATGTGATGAAACGTTGCGTGGCTATCAGCATACTGGATTTTAATCTGACGGAAGATACGAAATATCATAAGGCGTATCTATTGTGGGATGAAGAGGGCAGGATATTTTCGCGACTGCTGGAACTGCATGTGATTGAACTGAATAAGGTTCTGACAGGTCAGGCGATAGATGAGTGGATACGTTTTTTCAATGCGAAGACGCAGGAGGATTTGGATATGTTGAGATTACAGACGAAGAGTGCCGGGATTCTGGAGGCAATCAAAGAGATAGAGCATATGAGCCTGACGCGCTATGTGAGGATGAGATATGACGAACATTTGAAGAGAATCATGGATCGTAAGGCGCAGGATGCGTATGTGTATGACCAGGGAGCGGAGGAGGAGAGAATACGTTTGATGACATTGATATCCAAGATGAGCGCCGGAGAGGATTCAAATAAGATAGCACAATTGAGTGATTCAAAGATATTGGAAGCAATGATGAAGAAGTATGGGATAGAGTAATACATCAGAAATAGCCAAATGCATATAGTGCGGATTTGGCTATTTCCATGCTTACCCTAATTTTCATTATCTACAGTATCATTTAATAACGCCCTGGCATAGGTTGTAAGTCGTGTCAACTGAGATGTACTCAAGTTTTTACATGTTTCAATGAGGATAAACAGAGCCGGAGATTCATTATGATCAATGACTATTCTATCAGGAGCTGAATCAGCAGATTTTCCAATAAGATAATCTGTAGAGGTTGAAAATACATCAGCCATTTTAGAAATAATCTGTATAGAGGGGTTACGTTCCCCAGATTCGTATCGCAGATATGCAGGCTGAGAAATTTGTATTCTTTTAGCAGCTTCCTGCTTGGTTATTCCCAGCTTTAGACGACATTCTTTCAAACGTTCTTTATCTAAAATATCCATTTTTATTAATGCTCCTACTATTATTGAAATTAACTATATTCACATTTTAACACAAATAGCTTGACAATACCATTGGAATATTATAAATATAAAATATACCAATGGTATATTCCGGGATGATGCTGCAGCAGAAAAACGAAAAATATTATGAAAATTTATAAACAGCAGGAGAATTGCGATGATGAGTAAAACGAGTGAAATATACGGTGTAATAAATATTATGTCAGTGCCCTATGATGAGAAGCCAGAGATGGAGTCATTAGAACTTTTTACATCATTTGATAAGGCTGTGGAAAGAAGTGAAGAAATAATAAAAGAATTTGTTGATGAGTATGGTGAAGATTATATTCAACATGCTACAAAGAAAAAACCGGTAGCCATCATGGGGAACGGTGATTTGACGGGGTATGTCTATATTGTAGAAACAACCTTGGAATAACATATTAAAATTCTTGATATCTATAAAGCATATCGGATCTTGGAAATTTAATACTTCTTGTATTTATTGTGGGCTGAAAATCAACGAGAGAGGAAGTTATATGTTATATTTGAAAATGATACTTCATGATGACTTGGAGGATTTAAGAGACATAATTCAAGGGATAAAGTGTGTGGGAGTGAGACGCTATGTGAGATTGATCCACGAAACATACATGAAGGGTAAGATGAATCGCAAGGCACAGGATGCATATGTGTATGAATGCGGCTATAAAGAGGGTCTGAAGCTTGCATTACAAGAGGAAATACAGAAAGGAAGAGAGGAAGGAAGACGTTAAAATGAGCGCCGGAGAGGACGCGGATAAAGTAACGCAGCTGAATAATCCGGAAGTTTTGAGAACAATGAAGAATAAGTACGGAATAGAATAATTTAACCGAGACCAACGAAAAGTGAGAAAATGTGATCCCTTAGTACCGTTGAAGAGGGAAATGAAAAGTGATACAATTTGTGTAGAGATGCGAATTGTATCACTTTTCAAAATTGGATAAAAGGGGGAGTTTTACATGGCAGTACAAAAGCGACAAGGTATCAAAAAACGGTTAACGAAGGAATTCATAAAAGTAGCGATAATCGGGGCAATAGCGGCTATTATCGGAATTGTGGCACTTTTGGTTGCCGCGGTGCAGTATGAAAAGGCTTTGAACAGATACGGTTTCACACAGGGGGATATTGGAAAGGCGATGACGGCTTTTTCCGAAAGCAGAAGTGCGTTACGGGCAGTCGTTGGGTATGATGACGAAAATGTGATAGAAAAACAGGTTGCACTGCATAATGATAAGAAAACAGCGTTTGAGTCATACATGGAGGAACTTGACAAGAGCATTAAGTTCGCAGAGGGCCGGGATGCTTATAATCAGGTGTTACAGGAACTGGAAGGCTATTGGGATATGGATGCGCGTGTGTTGGAGCTGGCGACTTCGGATGATGCGGATGGATATCTGGAAGCCCAGGAATTGGATACAACGGATCTGACAACGCAATATGAGCAGATATATGCGGAATTCGTTGATCTGATGAATTTGTGTGTACAAAAAGGGGATCACGCAGAAGCAGAACTTCGGACGATGGAACTGGTTATGCTGCTTGCAGTTCTGGCGATTATTGTTATTTCTTTCTGGAGTTCAGTGATTTTAGGCAGAAAAATGGCCGGAAACATTGAAAAACCGATGGTAGCGTTGGCAGAACGTTTACAGACGTTTTCCCAGGGAGACCTGAACAGCGCGTTCCCTGAGTGCAGTACAGAAGATGAGATCTCCTATATGATACAGGTGGCAAAGGGAATGGCGGCAGACCTGAATCTGATCATCACAGATGCCGGAGAACTTTTGGGACAGATGGCAGAGGGAAATTATGCCATAGGGACCAAGATTGAGGATAAATATGTGGGACAGTTCGTGGCATTGAAGAATGCCATGCGCAAAATGAACCGCCAGATGAATGGTACATTACAACAGGTAGAAGAGGCAGCAAAACAGGTGTCTGCAGGTGCTGAGAATCTGGCAGAGTCGGCACAGGCGCTGGCGGAAGGAGCGACAGATCAGGCAGGTTCGGTGGAGGAACTCACCGCAACCATTACAAACATTGCGGATGCGGTGACACGTACAGCAGATGAATTGCAAAAAACTACGCAGAAGGCGGAAAATTATGCCGAACAGGCAGATGCCGGCCATACGCAGATGAAATCTCTCATGGAAGAGATGGATAGAATCAATGAAACATCAAAAAAAATTCAGAATATCATTGCGGACATTGAAGATATTGCAAGTCAGACCAATCTCTTATCATTGAATGCAGCAATCGAGGCTGCCAGAGCAGGTGAGGCGGGAAGAGGCTTTGCTGTGGTAGCGGAGCAGATTCGTAAGTTGGCAGAGCAAAGTGCACAGTCTGCAGTGGATACTCGAAGCTTGATAGAGGGATCTTTGGCGGAGATTGAGAGAGGAAATCAGGCGGCAGAAGCAGCGGCAGATTCTCTGGAACAGATCGTGACGGGAGTTAAAGAGATCGCTTCGGATGCAAAGAGACTCAGTGAAGAATCTGTAGCACAGGCGCAGGCAATGGAGCAGGCGGAGGTAGGAGTAAATCAGATCTCAGAGGTAGTACAATCCAATTCCGCATCTGCGGAGGAATCATCTGCAACCAGTGAGGAATTGTCAGCACAGGCATATTCTTTGAATGAATTAGTGGGAAAATTCACATTACGCAAAGATAAATAATTTTATAGAGAAAAATGAGTGCTTGAAGAATACCGATTTTCTGTACCCTTGCATAAGACAGTGGACAGAAAGTCGGTATTTTTATGGCATACAATCGGTATATACCATAAAACTCCATATTTTTCAGGGGACAAGAAAATAGTATTGGGGATAAGCGCAATAAGATTTGTTGTTAAAAATTATAAAAAATGGAAAACTTTCACTATAAATGAAATAATTATTTTCACATTATCTATTAATATTATATGTAAAGAGTAGGAGATGTGAAAATGAATCAGAAGCATACAAAAGAGTACAAAATCATAGGACAGGCAATCAAAAAATATCGTAAGAATAAGGGATATACGCAGGAACAGTTGGCAGACAAAGTCAGTATCAGTATGAGCTATCTGACAAAAATTGAAGCGCCCAACTGTGATCAGCCGTTTTCACTGGAAGTAGTATTTGATATTGCAGAAGTGTTGGAGATACCGGCACATACCTTGTTAGAAGATGTATAACTGGTGTGGACTGAGAAAAGATGTAATATATTGAAATTGCCCCATAATAAAAGCGGAGGACAACAAGGGGGTCCTTCGCTTTTCACTTTTGAACCACGAATATCTGAGGTCACATGAAATGCAATATAAAAAATAAAACCCTTGAGAAATCAAGGGTTTTAAAGAGCTGCTGACGGGAATCGGACCCGTGACCTCCGCACTACCAATGCGACGCTCTACCGACTGAGCCACAGCAGCATCA
>CAKRRS010000082.1 GCA_934394665.1 uncultured Acetatifactor sp.
ATTTTTAAGAGGAGCTTTTCTCTGCATTGGTTCTATGAGCGACCCGCAGAAGAGTTATCACCTGGAATTTGTATGCATCGATGAGGATAAAGCCAGACAACTACAGAGTGTGATACAGGGATTTGACATAGAAGCCAAAATTGTGCTTCGGAAGAAGTATTACGTCGTTTATCTGAAAGAAGGATCCGGCATTGTGGATCTTCTAAATGTGTGCGAGGCACCCATTGCTTTGATGAAGCTGGAGAATCTGCGGATTGTGAAGGAAATGCGCAATTCCGTGAACCGGAGAGTGAACTGTGAGACTGCCAATATTACCAAGACGGTAACTGCGGCGACCAGACAGATAGAGGATATCGAGTATATCCGCGATCACTACGGATTGGAGAATCTGCCGGAACCTTTAAGCCAGATGGCGGAGGTCAGACTGGAGAATCCGGACGCCCCGTTGAAGGAACTGGGGGAATACCTGGATCCGCCGGTGGGAAAATCCGGTGTCAACCACAGGTTACGTAAACTCAGTGAGTTAGCAGATAGAATCAGGACGTAAAAGAGGAGGAAAATTATGACAAAGAGGAGTATTACGGTCAAGTTGGAAGACGGTTTGGACGCAAGACCGGTGGCACTGTTAGTACAGGAAGCCAGCAAGTACGAAAGCAGTATTTATTTTGAGGTAGATGATAAGCGGATCAATGCCAAGAGTATCATGGGCATGATGAGCCTGGGACTTTGCACCGGCGAACAGCTTACAGTATCGGCAGAGGGTGCGGATGAACAGACCGCTGTAGACAACATTGAGAAGTTTTTAAGCGGTCAGGTAGCTTAAAACGAAACGAAAAAGATAGGTGGGGCTGACGGAGTATTCTGTTAGCCCCGTTTTGCAATTCATTCGGATGCGATACGAAAACAAGTGGGGGCAGCCATGCGCCGGAAATGACCGCGTATGATTTCCGGATGCTGGGAACTACTCAGAATGAGGGCAGTATATATGAAAAAGATGCTATTTATCTATAATCCGAAGGCAGGAAAAGCACAGATCCGCAATAAGCTTGCGGATATTCTGGATGTGTTTACCCGCGGCGGATATGAGATCACGGTATATCCTACACAAAAAAGCGAAGATGCCATGGAAAAGACTATGCAGCGCAGCAAAGATTACGATATCGTCGTCTGCAGCGGCGGTGACGGTACCCTGGATGAAGTGGTGACCGGTATGATCCGCAGCGGCTTCCGTACTCCGATCGGCTATATCCCTGCCGGCAGCACCAATGACTTCGGCGGAAGCCTGGGATTGCCTAAAAACATGGTGAGAGCAGCGGAAACGATTGTAAACGGGAATGATTTTGCCTGTGATGTGGGAGCGTTTAATGAAGATGTATTTGTTTATATTGCTGCTTTCGGATTGTTCACGGATGTCTCCTATGAGACCGGTCAGGATATGAAAAATGTGTTGGGACATATGGCATACCTGTTGGAAGGCATGAAACGACTGTCTGCCATCCGGTCTTATCCGATGCGGATCACCTACGATGATATCACAATTCAGGATGATTTTATCTTCGGTATGATCACGAATTCCGTATCCGTGGGCGGATTTAAGCGAATTACAGGTAAAAATGTAAAACTGGATGACGGTGTCTTCGAAGTGACATTGATCAAGCGCCCAAAGAATCCGATCGAATTGAATAATATCATGGTATCCCTGCTGAACAGAGATATTGATACCAATGCCATGTACTGTTTCCGGACGTCAAAGCTGGAAATCACTTCCGCGGAACCGCTGCCCTGGACTTTGGACGGAGAATACGGCGGAACCCATACAAAAGTAGTGATCGAAGATATCTGTAAAGGAATAGATATCCGCGTTGGAGAGTAATTCCTAAAAATTTGGTAAAAATTTAACAATAACATGTTCCCTTTTCGGAAAGAATGTGCTATAGTGTGGATAGTCACAGAGTGATTATCCGAAATGGCGCTTACATGCTGTTTCGTGTAAAGTAACAATAATGAGTATATAAAATGGAGGTATTAAAATGTTAGTATCCGCAACAGAAATGCTCAAAAAAGCAAAAGCAGGCCACTATGCAGTAGGTCAGTTCAACATCAACAACCTGGAGTGGACAAAGTCCATCCTGCTCACCGCTAAGGAACTTCGTTCCCCTGTTATCCTGGGTGTATCCGAGGGTGCCGGCAAGTACATGGGCGGTTATGATGTAGTCGTTGGTATGGTAAACGGACTGTTAAAGGATCTGGACATTGATGTTCCCGTTGCTCTGCATCTGGATCACGGCTCTTTCGAAGGCTGCTATAAGTGTATTGAAGCAGGTTTCTCTTCCATCATGTTTGATGGTTCTCATTATCCTATCGCTGAGAACGTAGAGAAGACCACTGAGCTGGTTAAGGCTGCTCATGGCAAGGGACTTTCCATCGAAGCTGAAGTAGGTTCTATCGGTGGTGAAGAAGACGGCGTAATCGGTATGGGCGAGTGCGCTGATCCTAAGGAGTGCAAATCTATCGCTGATCTGGGTGTTGATTTCCTGGCAGCAGGTATCGGTAACATCCATGGTAAATACCCCGCTAACTGGAAGGGCTTAAGCTTCGAGACTCTGGCAGCTGTACAGGAGCTGACCGGTGAACTTCCTCTGGTTCTGCACGGTGGTACCGGAATCCCCGCAGATCAGATCAAGAAAGCAATCGATCTGGGCGTATCCAAGATCAACGTTAATACCGAGTGCCAGCTGGCATTTGCCGATGCTACCCGTAAGTACATCGAAGCAGGCAAGGATCTGGAAGGCAAGGGCTTTGACCCTCGTAAGCTCCTGGCTCCCGGCGCTGAAGCTATCAAGGCTACCGTTAAGGAGAAGATGGAACTGTTCGGATCTGTTGGTAAGGCTGAATAATAGTTAAGAAAACGGGACCTCTCACAGTAATGTGAGGGGTCTTTTGTGTTACGTCGATATCAAAAAATACAGTAAAACGATATCATATAAAATAAAATCCGCCCGGCATGCATGCCTGGCGGAAAATGTTATTGCTATGACATCTTACCCCTAGAAAGGGAGGATGCCAAGGATCCTAATCCTTGGCATTTATTATGAAAAAGTTTTTTAAACAAGAAACTGTTGTTTGCTTTGTTTGTTTTTATGATTATAGTATATGGGATAGAAATGTCTAAAACATGTTGTGGAATTGAAGATTCCTTGAATGATTTGTAAACAAAATATGAACAACTATTCAGAGGGAAATACTACGGTTCCAACATGGACTTTACATAGTCCTTCGGAGACATTTTTGTGTATTTTTTGAAAATCTGGCTGAAGTACTGAGGATTATTTCCGAATCCTACCATTTCGGCAACGGCATACGGGGATTGCTCCGCGTGCTCCAGCAAAAGCCTCTTGGCCTGTTCGATACGCAGCTCCGTCACATAGGCGGAAAATTTGCTGCCGGTCTGTTTGACGAACATTTTGCTGACATAATCAGGATTCATAAATAGGTAATTTTCGGAGATCCATTTCAGGGACAGATTGCTGTCGCTTAAATGCTCGCTGACATATTTTACGACTTTTTCCACACAGTCGGTATATTTGTGCTGCGGTTCTACGGAGAAGACAGCGGTCATGATCTGCTCCGCGCAGTGGCTCAGATCTTCCATGGAGGTGCAGGCGTTGACCAGCATGAGGTTGTCCGTGGTCTGCAATTTACTTAAGGGATAATATTCCTTCTTGGAAGCTTCCATGACAAAACGGATCATCTGTGTCTTGGCAAGACCGGCATCCTGCTCACCGGACAGCTCTGTGAAAAAGTTTCGCTGTAACAGCTTTTCCGGTGGTGTGGCTGTGGCGAACAGCTTTGCCAAAAGGGAATCTACTCTGGATGCGGATTTTTTCTTACATGTTTCCACACAGGACTGGATGACCTGCATGATCTCCGTCTCGTTGGAAGGTTTCAGCAGATAATGCCGTACTCCGTAACGCATGGCAGTCCGGGCAAATTCAAATTCACCGTAGCCGGAGAGGATGACGAATTCTGTATTTAACTGTGCTGCACGGACTTTTTCGATCAGCTCCAGACCGGACAGACCGGGCATCTTGATATCCGTCATCACAATATCCGGATATTCGTCCAGAATGCAGTCGAATGCTTCAATACCGTCTTTGCAGACAGCCACGACATCAACACCCAGCGAATTCCAGTCAATCAGGGAATGAATCGTTTCCCGAATAATCTTTTCATCATCCACAATAATCATCTTGAACATAAGGTATCTCCATTTTTACCACAGCAAAATCGTTCTCATTGTAAAAGTGCAGACCGTACTGCGCGCCGAACATAAGCTTGATGCGTTCTTCGATATTTAAGAGTGCGATACCGAGTCCCTGCTCTTTGATCACATGTGTACGGAGATTTTCAAGCAGATCGTCGGGGAATTCGGAACCCGTGTTTTTTACATAGATTTCTATGAGATCGTCGGAGCGCACACAGGTGAGATTAATGATACATTCATCTGTGATCTGCTCCAGCGCGTAGTGTACCGCGTTCTCCAATAGCGGCTGAATCGAAAGCTTAGGAACCAGTGCATCCAGGCAATTCTCGGGGACATTTTCCGTAAAGTTCATCCGGTTGTCAAAGCGAAGCTGCTGTATGGTCATATAATAATGTATAATATCAAGTTCTTGCTGCAACGTAAAGCGTTCTTTTTTATTTAATGTCATCCGCAGGAAATGCCCGAGGGAATCCGCGATCTGGGAAATCTCTGGTTCTCCGATGGCTTTGGCTCTCCAGTTGATAGCATCCAGCGTATTATATAGGAAGTGCGGATTCATCTGGGATTCCAGACTTTTTAACTGTGCATCCTTGGTCAGGAGCTGCTGACGGTAATTCTCGACGACCAGTGTCTGTATCTGTTCCGCCATATGCGCAAACTGCCTGTGCATAATACCAATCTCATCGGCTCTGTCGGTATAGTCATAAGGAATCTCGGCAAGTATGGTAGAATCCTCACCGAATTTCTTCATGCGATAGATCAGCAGGTCAAAATGTCTGGTGATCTTCCGGACGATTAGATGCACCATCAGGAAAGAACACAAGAATCCACATCCCAGTATCAGTACATAGAGAATTGCTGTGATCTGTTGTGATTTTACCACTTCATCGTAAGAAATCAAATGTAAATAATCCCAGGAATTGATGTCCATGGTGCCGCGGATGGCAAAATATTTTTTACCACTCAGGGATACGACGCCGTAATTTCTGATCTTATGGTTGATATCCTGCACTTCTTCGGCATCCAGCTCCGGAGAGGAGAAAAGCAGATGCTCGCCCTCATAGATCATCCAGTAGGAATCCTTGTATTCATTGCTGATCTGAGACATTTCCTTTACCAGATCTCCCAGATCAATATTGATGATCAGTGTGCCCAGGTGGTTCAGACGTAAGTTTTTGATCTTTTTGATCTCACGGACGAGGAAGACACCGTGGTCTTCCGCATGGGAAGTGACCCAGACGGCGGAACCTTCCCCGGTCTCGGCAAGGGATACCAATTCTGCAGTCAGGTCCGCATCGGGTCTGCGGGAAATGTTTTCATTCGTATAGGTAATAAAACGGGGGCAGGAAATGGCGGCCAGCTTCAGGTAAGGCTGTCGATATTCCAGATAATGCTTCTGCAAGGCGGAATAAATATCGGAATAGTAATGTACGGCGTATGCTTCCTGCGGCTGGTAAATTTCGTCCAGTGTCGACTGAATGGTGGAGTCGGAACGGATGATGTTAGTCATGGACACCAGATCTTCCAGTCGTTTGGTGAATTCGTAAGACACCAGTGCAGAAGACGACTGCATGGATTGATACAACAGCTTATGATAACGCGATGTGATCATGGAAAACGCAAACACGAGAAAGAACAACAGGAAGAGAAGGTTAATTCCGATCGTGGACAGTAAAAGCTTGGGTTCCAGCTTCAGATTGCCTGCTATTTTGCAACACTTCTTATAAAAAGATGACATGATATACAAAACCTCCGATATTTCTTTATTGATTATATACACAACATGCACAGGTTTTCAATAACATCCTCGGTTTTTTAGTGCAAATAGACGGAAAAGTATATTCCCTAAAAGAAAAAGAATCGTTATACTGAAATCATCAAAGAAACATAAGTCCATAACGGATTTATCTTTAGATACCAAAAGGAGGGTTATATTCATGAAAAAGAGAGTTTTATCACTGTTAATGGCATCAGCGATGATCGTCGGACTGACAGCCTGCGGATCTTCCAATGAGCCTGCAGCTACTACTTCCACCGATAGCGGAAGCGCAGCAGCTACCACAGACGGCGGAAGCGCAGCAACCGGAGATGTATCCATGACCTTTACCTGGTGGGGCAACCAGACCAGAAACGAACGTACCCAGGCAGCTTTGGATCTGTATTCTGAGCAGAACCCCGGTGTTACTTTTGATACCCAGCCCGCAGAGTGGAATGATTACTGGACCAAGTTGTCCACACTGGCAGCAGGTAATTCCCTTCCTGAGTGCTTACAGATGGATTACTCCTATCTGGCTCAGTATGTAGCAGCTGATCTGCTGGTAGACCTGACCCCTTATGTAGAGAACGGTACTTTGGATGTATCCAATGTATCTCAGGGTATTCTGGATGCAGGTTCCATTGACGGTAAGTTATATGCAATCTGTGCAGGTGTAAATGCACCTTCCCTTTTCTACAACAAGACCTTGCTTGACAGCCTTGGAATCACTGTAAAAGACAACATGACCATCGATGAGTTCGAAGCAGTTGCCCAAGAAGTATATGAGAAGTCCGGTGTTAAGACCGACCTTCCTTACAGCGCAGGTGACAACTATCTGCCTTTTGCAATGCGTTCTCATGATGTAGTAAAACTGTTCAACGAGGATTCCCTGAATGTAACAGATGCCGCAAGCCTGGTACCCGGCTTCCAGATCTATGAAGACGGCGTAAAGGACGGATGGATCATTGGTGCAGATGTTCACGCAGAACTTACTTCCAACTCCGTAGAGCAGAGCCCTCTGGTATATTTCTCTTCCGAAGCAACCCAGTCCTGGTGTGGATTCTTCTGGTCTAATCAGTTGTCCGCAATGGTAGCAGCAGCTCCCGAAGGCATGGAGATCGGTATCACCACATGGCCTTCCGAGGATCCTCAGAAGTCTAACTTCTTAAAACCCAGCCAGTTCTTCGCAGTATCCAGAGATGCCGGCGCTAACGAAGAGGAAGCTGTGAAGGTTGTAAACTACCTGCTGAATTCCGAAGATGCCAACAAGATTCTCCTTGGTGAGAGAGGTGTACCTGCTTCTTCCGTAGTAGCATCCGCTATCGCTCCTCTACAGGATGAAACCGCACAGAAGGTTACCGCTTATGTTAACGATGTCGTAACTCCTAACTGCTCCGCCATCAGCCCTGCGATTCCTGACGGCGCAAACGAAGTATACGATTACTACAACCAGCTGGTTGATAAGATCCTCTATGGTCAGATGACTGCACAGGAAGCTGCAGAAGATCTGTTCAAGATGGGCAACGAGATCATGGGCAGATAAGCTGGGAAGCTTACATAAGCAGTATTTGCAATAAAAAGAGTTTGAAAGACAAGTGGGTACTGTAGAACCATCTACAGTACCCATTCTGGAAAAAGGCTGCTTCTTTGAAAGCTGCAGCAATGGAGGTAACGTTATGAAGACACCCAAGCATATGACCATCCGTCAGAAGCTGAATACGGAAAAGGCTGCAGGTATCGTATGTACTATGCCATTTATCGTTGGATTTCTGGCGTTTATGATTATTCCCATGTGCATATCGCTCTATTATTCCATGTGCGATTACAATATTTTACAGCCCGCAAAATTCACCGGGCTTGCGAATTTCAAGAGAATGTTTACAGATGCAACATTCTATCAGTCCTTAGTAGTTACTTTTAAGTTTGCATTGATTTCCGTTCCTTTACGACTGATCTTTGCATTGATCGTTGCATTATTATTATTCAAGAGTACGAAAATGACAGGCGTTTACCGTGCACTCTACTATCTGCCTTCCATCATCGGCGGTTCCGTAGCAGTGGCAATCCTCTGGAAGAGACTTTTCGCGGTAGACGGACTTGTAAATAAAATTCTGATGGTCTTCGGAATGAAAGAGCCGGTTGCATGGCTGGGAGATACCAGAACCGCAATCTGGACCCTGATCATTCTGGCAGTGTGGCAGTTCGGTTCTTCCATGCTGATCTTCCTGTCCGCATTGAAGCAGATTCCGGTAAGCCTCTATGAGGCAGCAAGAGTGGATGGCGCGAACGGCTGGCAGCAGTTCTGGAAGATCACACTAAAGCTTTTAACCCCCACGATCCATTTCAACCTGGTAATGCAGATGATCAACGGTTTCCTGGCATTCACACAGTGCCTGATCATTACCCAGGGTAAACCCATGAACTCTACATTGTTCTATACCGTATATATGTACCAGCAGTCCTTCCTCTTCGGAAGCACCGGTTACGGCGCTGCACTGGCATGGGTAATGCTGGCACTGATCGCATTCATTACATGGATCTTGTTCGCGACCAAAAAACTGTGGGTATACGATGGCGGTCTATAGAATCTTACTGAAAGGCATGGAGAATAGTTATGAAAAGAAAAAAGACAATCAACAATATTATTTATCATGTTTTAGTATGTGCCTTCGGACTGGTAATGATTTATCCGTTAGTATGGATGGTAATGAGCTCCTTTAAGGATACGAATACGATCTTCACCACGGCCACCAGCCTGATCCCAGAGAAATTCACATTACAGAACTACGTAAACGGATGGAAGGGTTTCGCAAAAGTAGGATTCGGAACCTTCTTCAAGAATTCCCTGTTCATTTCCATTACAGCAACCATCGGAACGGTGCTTTCTTCTTCCGTCGTAGCTTACGGATTTGCAAGATGTAAGTTTCCCGGCAGAAAGCTTCTCTTCGCAGCAATGCTGGCATCCATGATGCTGCCGGCACAGGTTCTGATGATTCCCCAGTATCTGTGGTATCAGAAACTGAACTGGGTCGGAACCAACCTGCCTCTGATCATTCCTTACTGCTTTGCAATTCAGGGATTCTTCGTATACATGATGACCAACTTCATCGAAGGTATTCCCAGAGAGCTGGACGAAGCAGCAAAGATTGACGGCTGTTCCTATTACACCATTTTCACCAAGATTATCTTCCCGCTGATGGTGCCTACCATGATTACCGGATGTATCTTCTCCTTTATGTGGAGATGGGATGATTTCCTTGGAGCATTATTGTATGTCAATAAGACAGAGAAATATCCTGTCAGCCTGGCACTGAAAATGTTCTGTGACCCCAGTTCTTCTTCCGACTACGGTGCTATGTTCGCTATGGCAACCTTGTCTATCCTGCCTGCAGTATTGATCTTCTTCTGCCTGCAGAGATACCTGGTAGAAGGAATTTCCACTTCCGGCCTGAAGGGCTAAGAAAGGAGCAGAGAAATGATATACGATGTATTGGAATACGGTGCAAAAGGTGATGGCGTGACGAATGACGCAGCAGCCATCCAGAAAGCGATTGATGCATGCAGCCAGGCCGGCGGCGGTAAGGTCCTGTTACAGGGAGGACATGTCTTCCGGAGCGGAACCATTTTTCTGAAATCAAATGTAGAATTTCATCTGGAGATGGGTGCTGTCCTGAAAGCCAGTGACCATCTGGAAGATTTCGATATGTTGAAAGTGGGAACCCCACAGATCAGTAAGGTAGACACTCCGACCTACAATGCCTGTGATTACAATGGCAAGCCGACACTGAATTTTGTATACAGCAAGGATGCCGAGAATGTGGCTATCACCGGATTTGGCAAGATTGACGGCAATGAGAAGATCTTCTATGGAAAAGTGTCCAAATGGCATATTGACGGTTATTTTTATCCCAGAGTACCTTTGCTGTTCCTGGAAAATGTAAAGCATCTGACGATTCAGCAGGTAACCCTGACCGGCAGTGCATTCTGGACCACTCATCTGGTGGGATGTAAGGAAGTGCTGATTGAGGGAATCCGTATTATCAATAATCTGCGTCTGGCTAACTGCGATGGCATTGATCCTGATCACTGCAGTAATGTGAGAATCTCCAACTGTCATATTGAATGCGCAGATGACTGTATTGTATTTAAGAATACGGCGGCTGCCATGGAGTACGGTCCCTGCGAAAATATTGTAGTGGATAACTGCACCATGATCTCCACCAGTGCCGCTATCAAGTTCGGTACGGAGAGTGAAGCACCTTTCCGCAATATTTCGATCACAAACTGTAGTATCCAGCGGACGAACCGTGCGATTTCCTTACAGCTTCGCGATAAAGGATGCATTGAAAACGTAACGTTTTCCAACCTCAATATCGACACCAGACTGTTCTCAAAAGTGCATTGGTGGGGAGAGGCAGAGCCGATCACCATTACCGCGGTGAAGAGAAATAACGAGACAAATGTCGGATATGTCCGCAACGTCCGGTTCCAGAATATTAACTGTGTCGGCGAGAACGGTATCCTGATCTACGGAGACGATTCCAAAAACATTAAGGATATCACTTTCACAGGAATCCATATCCGTCTGGAGAAAAAGACCGACTGGCCGAAGATCTATCATGATCTGCGTCCCAATGAGGGAAATATGATTCTGGAAGACTCTCTGCGTGTGCTGTATGCACGAAATGCCGAAAATATCCATTTTAGTGATTTTACCTATGAAATCGCTGAGGATATGCAGGGTGAAGTGAAAGAGCCTGTGTCTGTTGAAGATTGTGTGAATGTGGAATACTAATGACGGCAACAGAACTTCCGGACACATATCATCGGATCATTGTTTTGGTTCAGAATAGATATGCAAATAATATAAAAAGACCTCTGCAAATCAGTAGTTGATGTGCGGAGGTCTTTTTTTATAACGATGCCGGATTGCCTCGTGCCTTGCACTCCTGCAATCTGGTCTCTTGGTATCGTTACATTTTCTCGGGTTCCGGATAGTCTACCCCGAAAGTATCTACGGTAACACTTTCCATTACCTGATTCTCCAGAGGACGATCGCTGTAATCGGTGCGGGTCTCAGCAATCTTATTTACCACATCCATACCCTCGATGACTTTACCGAAAGCGGCATAGGAACCATCCAGATGAGGGCTGGTCTTGTGCATGATGAAGAACTGGCTGCCTGCGGAATCGGGATGCATAGCTCTTGCCATGGACAGAACGCCTTCGGTATGCTTCAGGTCATTGGTCACGCCGTTGGATGCGAACTCACCCTTGATGCTGTAGCCGGGGCCTCCCATACCGGTGCCGTCAGGACAACCGCCCTGAATCATGAAACCGCGGATGACACGATGGAAGATCAGACCATCGTAAAAGTGCTTATTGATCAGGCTGATAAAATTGTTGACGGATTCGGGTGCAACTTCGGGATAAAGTTCACATTTGATCACACCACCGTCTTTCATGGTAATGGTAACAATAGGATTCTTTGCCATAATAATTTCCTTTCTTCCTTTTTCAACAGAAATAGAATAAAATATAAATATTATTGTAATGGATTCCCGGGAAAACGTAAAGAGGAGAATTGCTGCAGATGGATTTTTTGAAGCAGGTGTCAATAGAAATATATCCGGAAGGTGTATCGGACGAGGAACGAAAAAGCTACAGTAAAAAATATGGTGCGCAGATGCACGCCCTGCTGGATGTGATTCGCAGACAGAGACAGGAAAGAGAATTTTCCCAACAAAGAAACGGGTCGGGAAAAGAGTGTTTCGAAGAGAAAAGCGTCCGGGATAGCATGATGTCCGGGTATGAAAGCGGGCAGGGAAAACTCTGGATCGTAGATAACGGTACACGTGCGCAGGAACTCTTGGAACAGGGCTGCCCGGTGCTTGTCTGGCTCCACGAGGACAACAGGGATCAGGATTTTAGCGGTGTCCGTTATGCCTGCGAAAATATCAGTGAACTGGATTTTGATTATCTGGAAAAAGTCTATCGCAGATACGTGGGCATTCCCTGGGAGATCCTGACCACAGAGAGGTGTCTTGTCAGGGAGACTTGTGAGAAGGATCTGGATGCCCTTTATGAGATTTATGCGGATCCTTCTGTGACGAAGTACACAGAAGGACTCTATCCGGAGCGGGCGAAAGAAGAGGCCTATCTGAAGGACTATACGGAAAATATGTATTATTTTTATAATTACGGCGTCTGGACGATCTGCGACCGGATGACCGGACAGGTGATCGGCAGAGCCGGGTTCTCTAACCGTGAAGGATACGAAGCCCCGGAACTTGGATTTGTCATCGGTGTTCCCTGGCAAAGGCACGCGTATGCTACGGAAGTGTGCGAAGCATTATTACAATACGGAAAAAGTGAACTGGGCTTTGTGAGGGTGCAAATGCTTGTGATGCCGGAAAATACCGTATCCCTGCATTTGGCGGAAAAACTGAGGTTTCACAGAGAAGACCGTGTGACGTGGGAAGGCGTATTATATGAGCGATTGGTACGGGAATTATGATAAACGCCAAAATCCGGGCAAAAGGTACAGAACCCTTTGTACGACAGACGGACAGTGGATGATAGAAAGTCAGAAAGAAAAAAGAAATGAAACAAATTGTAAAAATATGGTTGACACCAAAAAAACACGGTGCTATACTCTCAACATAGCAAAGGCGCTACAGAATAAAACTGTAGCGCCCTTTTTGTTTGGCAGTATCACAACGCGCGTGGCCGGACAAAAATAGCGTAAGGGTATGTGGAAAACAGTTTAACTGCTATACCC
>CAKRRS010000083.1 GCA_934394665.1 uncultured Acetatifactor sp.
TTCTGGGATTATTCTCATAGAATCCGCCGCCGGTGATATGGCTGCAGCCCTTTACCTTCACGCCTGCATTCTTGACAGACTTCATGGCCTTGACATAGATTCTGGTAGGTGCAAGCAATGCCTCTCCCAAAGTCTTACCCAGTTCGTCATAATAGGTATCCAGACTTTCTTTTGTCATATCAAATACTTTTCTTACCAGAGAGAATCCATTGGAATGTACACCGGAGGAAGCGATTCCCACCAGTACATCGCCGGGTTTGATATTCTCGCCGGTGATCAGATCTTTACGTTCTACCACGCCTACGGCAAATCCTGCCAGATCGTACTCATCCTCAGGCATAAGACCGGGATGCTCCGCAGTCTCACCGCCTACCAGTGCCGCGTCAGACTGCTTACAGCCTTCTGCCACACCCTTTACGATCGTAGCGATCTTCTCGGGGACATTGCGTCCGCATGCGATATAATCCAGGAAAAATAAAGGTTCGCCGCCCGCACATGCCACATCGTTCACGCACATGGCTACACAGTCGATGCCGATGGTATCATGCTTGTCCATTAAAAATGCCAGCTTCAGTTTCGTACCTACACCATCGGTTCCGGACAAAAGCACGGGATCCTCCATGTCTTTGATGGCACTTAAAGAAAATGCTCCGGAGAAACCGCCGATACCGCCCATAACCTCGGGACGCATGGTCTCCTTTACGTACTTCTTCATCAGTTCTACAGACTTGTAGCCTGCTTCGATGTCTACTCCAGCTTTCTTGTAATCCATTTTCTCCTCATTTCCGCCGTGGGGGCTCTTTCGTTTTATTCTGATAAATCCGCTTGGGATCTTTATCTTACTTTTTCATGCCGTCCAGGTATGCCTTATAACCGATCTCCTGCAATTTTGCATCCTTGGCTTCTACCTGTTCTTTTAATTTTGCACTGTATGCTTTCAATTTTCCGAGAAGTTCTGCGTCGGAAGTTGCCAGGATCCTGGCTGCCAGAAGTCCTGCATTGGCACCGCCGTTGATTGCTACGGTAGCTACCGGAATACCGGAGGGCATCTGTACGATGGAATACAGAGAATCTCTGCCTCCCAGGGAAGTGGTGTGCATCGGGATACCGATGACAGGCATGGGAAAAATAGCTGCACACATGCCGGGCAGATGAGCTGCCATGCCGGCTCCGGCGATGATCACCTTGAAGCCTTTTTTCTCCGCACTCTTTGCATACTCAAAAAACACATCCGGCTCTCTGTGAGCGCTGATCACGGTCATCTCATAAGGGATGCCCAATTCTTCCAGAATGTCTGCGGCTTTCGCCATCACAGGCATATCGGAATCACTACCCATTACAATGCCAACCTTAGGGCAATTCTCTGTATTTGCCATAATGTCCTCCTCATGTATCGGCTCCTGCCGATTATTTACTTATGTAACTATTCGTAACTGCCGTACGCGAAAACGTATCCGTGATCCGCAAACTTTCCGATTCATTGCGCATCAACAGTTCCGAATAGTTCTAGTGTACTAAAATCTGCCCGATGTTGCAACGGTTTTATAAAATCTTATAAAACTATTCCACACGCATCGCAAAAGCTCCGCTTCAAGTCTCACGCACCGAACGGCTCATTCAGTTCTTCCGTTCCGGGCAGCACAAATCTTCCGTCCCGGATGATCACGATCCGCTCTCCGTCCGCTTTTACTGCGGCAAGCTCCTCCAGTTCATCATAAGGAATAGTGATGTCCGTGTGGCAGTTAAAATATGCCTTCGCCGGATTGACCTTCCGAAGCTTTGCCACTTCATTTTCCCTGGCAACGATCTCCTTGCCGTCCGGATTATAGACTTTCACGTCTTCCGCATGGGAATAACAGGTATCTCCCACAGCAAAATGGGGTCCCATTTTCTCCGCGATCAGGATCGGCATCTTCGCCTCCACACCAAGCCGCTTTGCAGCCACATAAGCCGTGGTGTTTGTTCCGATGGCAAACTCTCCGATCGGCAGTGTCTTATGACGGAACAAAATGTTTTCCTTAATAAATGCCTTGTTTTCTTCCTCTGCCTCGAAATTCGTACAGGAATAGTCCTTGATCCTGCCGTTTTCGAATACGATCTCCAGATTCTTGTACTCCAGTCCGTTTAAGAATACTTTGGTCACATGCAGCACACCGTTCGTCCCGGACAATACCGGTGACGTAAACACCTCACCTACCGGGATATTCACGTCCGCCACACAGTTTTCAAAAATCGTCTCTTTGGCAGGATCATTTAACTTCCACAGATTCACGGTCAGATCCGTATGATTTCCATGGTATCCTTTGATCTCACAATGATCCGCCTGATCCAGCGCATCAATGATCGTCTGCTGGATTCTCTGATATTTCTTATAATCCAGCGTGTTGATCCGTATTGTCTCACGGAAAAGTTCTTCAAAGCAGTCCCCGACCGTAGGTAACGGAAAAGCAATGATCGTAAAGCTGCGCTCTTCTTCGATGATATACTGTCTCTGCAGCTGTCCCATCTGCGTACGGTGATCCACCAAAAGCGCATTCTGTTCCTCTGTCAGTTTCAGGCACTCCGCCTTGTTGACCGGTTCAAAATCCGGTTCCCCGAAAGTCTCCACCACCGCGGGACCCGCATACTCTCTTGCTTCCTTTTTATATTTTTCAAAAGCGGTGTGCATCACTTCCAGCTTGCGGCTGCAATACATCTTGTCTAAGAACAGCGCCTTGTCATCCTTGTGGTCGAACTCGTACTGTCTGTTCGGGCTGACACTGTAGAAGCCGTTCTTGTAGATCGACGGATTGTATAAAATGCTGGCTGCCGCGCGATAGATCACGGGCTTTAGTCCCATCTTCGCAAAATTTTCCAGACTTCTTCGCATCATGCGTTCGAAACCTAACTGATAACGGACATCCACGGTGGCCTTTTTCGACAGATCCTTGCCGGTCACTTCGAAACCGATACGATACCCTTCCGTATACGTATCCGCCATGGTGTGAATCGTCTCTTCTGGCAGGGAATTCAGAAATTCCGCCATTTTTAGTTCACTTTTGCCCACATATTCCCCGTAAGTGTATAAATAACGCAGATCTGTCAGATCCGCTGTCAAGAGAATCTCAGCAGCAAAATTATTTTCCGGGGATACCAGTTCTCTCACTCGCTCTTCCGCCGCTACGTCCGCATAATCGCTGACGAACCAGTAGAGAATCTCCCGGATGGATTCATAGGAAGGCAGTTTGTGGTTTTCCTGTTTTTCATATACAAACGCGGCATATACCTCGGAGAAAAGCTCCATCCGGATCACCAGTTCCACCAGTCTCCCTTCGTAGGTAAATCCGATCAGACTCCGCATCTCCGTATAGAGAAACGACATCATCGCACCGAACGCTTCACCAAGCTTACGGACCGCTGCCGCCGGATTGGCGAAGCTATGCTCATACTGCCCCGGCAAAATATCTTCATACAGCGCATGATTCCGCTGCTTCAGTTCTTCCAGGGACGCCGTCTTCAGACCGCCCTGTTCCAGGAACTGCCTATTCTCCTCAATCATCAATAAAAACTTTGCCACTGTGGCAAAATACTCTTTCCAGGGCTGCCAATCTTCTCCCTGCCAGTCTTCCCCGGGAATTTCCCGGATCCGGTCCAGTGCCAGTTCCAGCCGTTCCAATAAAAGTTCTCTTTCTTCCATGTATTGTTTGCTCCTTACTACCCAAAATTACCATTTTTTCGAAGTATCTAATGTTCTCCGTGTATTTTTAACCTTCCGAAGCATTTCTAAACTTCTTACTTTTTAATAATATAGAAACTTCTTTCATATCTATTCTACAAGCGATTCCCCAGATATAATAAAAAACTGATTCCTGCCAGTGCAGCAAAATTAAACACCGTTCCCAATACCGGAAAAATCCGGTAGATATCCTTATCCCGGATCGTCACGATTCCCAGTATCAGACCAATCAGGGAATAGATCGTCGCAAGCAATCCGGTGACGCCGTATCCGCCGTGCATCACTCCACCGCCGCGATAAGACAGATAGATCACGATTCCGATCGACACCAGGCTGATCACCCCCAGGATCGTCGACATGATTGCTTTGTCCGAATGCTTTTTATTCGTAAAAATATAGTTCTTTTTTCGCATAATACTCTCTCTGCTCTTTCTAACATTCCGCGGCAAGTTTACACCGCAAAATTCCAAAAAGGGCACTTCCTGTATGGAAATGCCCGATTTCTGCGTCTGAACACGCCTTCTTCTCTTGTATGTCTAGAATAAAATACGGGACTTGCCGGATACCAGTTTGCCGCCGCTGATGATCAGCAATACACCTGCCGCGATTCCGACTACCAGGGAGATCACTCCCAATACAATATTGAGTGCACCCGCACCACGCATGATCTTATAGATTTTCTCTTCCATGGAATCCTCCTGACTTTTCTATTTTCCCGAATCTATCGTTTCTGTCTTTCCGTTATCTGTCTTCACATGTTATTACTGCTATACTTAATGCTCACCGATTACTTCGAAGCATCACCTTCTGCTCTTTTTAAGCACCATATACAGCATAATACTCGTCGATTGCCTTTTTCAGGGTATCGTCGATATACACGGTTCCCTTGTAAGGCTTGTGATACAGATGATCGATGACATCCTGCATCGTTACGATCGCATGTGCATCAAAACCATACTTTTCCTTGATCTCTTCCAGGGCGCTGACTTTACCGCCCAGGCCCTTCTCCATACGGTTCAGGGATACCATTAAGCCAACGATCTCTACATTTGCGGCTCCTCTTACCTTAGGCACCGTCTCTTCCATAGACTTGCCGGAAGTGGTTACATCCTCGATCATAACGACTCTGTCGCCGTCTTTCAGTGTACTTCCTAAGAAGCTTCCCTTATCCGCACCATGATCCTTCTCTTCCTTACGGTCGGAACAGTAGCGAACCTCTTTGCCGTATAATCTGCTGTATGCCACAGCGGTTACGACACTGATGGGAATGCCCTTATATGCCGGTCCGAACAGCACATCAAAATCATCACCGTACACATCATGAATTGCCTTGGCATAGCTCTCGCCCAGCTTCATCAGCTGAGAACCGGTCACATATGCACCTGCGTTCATAAAAAAAGGAGACTTTCTGCCGCTCTTTAATGTAAACTCGCCAAACTTTAATGCCTGACAATCTACCATGAACTCGATAAAATCCTGCTTGTACTGTTCCATTCTATACAAAACCTCCGTAAATTCTATATCTTTGCAAGTTCTGTCCTATATCTTATCATATTTTCTTTGAACATTCAACGTATGAATTCTTATTCCCTGTTCTTATTCCCTGTTCTTCAGTACTTCCGCCGGCACCAGTTTATGCAGTCTGCGTACCAGGAGGAAATTGATCACCAGATAGCAGAGCAGGATGCCGCCGTAGATCATGCCGTACAGCTGCGGAGGATACTGTAACTCCATACCGATCGCCACGTTGGAAATACAGTACGGATAGATTAAGTCCATTCCCCATTTTGCCGCCGGTATGCAGATCAGTGCTCCCAGTGCGATCACATAGAAATTCCCGTCGAGGTAAAGCTTCCGGATCTCCCTTTTCCGGTAACCGAATACCTTCATCAGAGAAATCGAAAATGCGGAGCGGTCGATCATCACTTTCATCATCAAATACATGACAATCATGAAGATCAGCGCGGAAATCGCCGTCAGCATAATGATCATGGGACCCATCATATTGGAAAACACCTGAGAACTTTCTTCGATATTTTCCCTCGAAACGGTCGCATAGAGTCTGCCATTATCGATATCCAGTGCGTGATCGGCAAATACCACATTATAATAATCCTCGTCCTGATCGAACAGTTCCTGCATGGCATCCCGGTCCATAAATACATAGACGCCGGAAGAAAACTTCACAATATCTTTCACGGTAAAAGCATAGTCACGCTCTCCCACTTCATCGGACAGCACCAGCTTCCCACCGACCTTCACACCGAATTTCTGTGCCGCGGCACTGGAGATCACGATCTCATTTTTCTTTTTACCGGTCTCTATCGGAAAATAGGGATTGTCCTCATCGATTCCCAGTACCGTCACATCCAGATTGTATCCGTAGGCTTCCTTTTTTAACGTCTCCGCATACGCCGGTGTCCCACCCACTGGTACCTCTTCCGTAGGGTATTTGTAAGTATACATATAGGCATACTTCGTCTCTTCCAGACAGGCATTTCCAAAGTTTGTGCATAATACATAAGTGTTAACAGACAGTATCAGAATCAACAGACAGATAAACATTCCAATCACGACAGCTGCCGCAGACCGCAGTTCCCGAAGGAGCTGTCGGATCCGGAATCTGCTTACGAAATTTAAGTTTCCCAGATGCATATCCCGGATTTTTCCTGCCCTGCCGGCAGTCTGCTCGTTGCGAAGCAGTGACAATGCCGTGCGTTTCAGCTTTTTGCTGATGACCAGACAATTAACCAAAGCCGCGGTCACAGGCGGCATGACCATGCTGTAGCCTAACAGATAGCCGGGTGTCACGATACTCATGGGCGGCAGGGAATAATAGGTCAGGGTATCTTCCATCTGCCAGCCGGTGCCGTATTTCGAGAATCCCAGAACACATCCCACTGCACCGCCGAGGAAAGAGATCAGCATAGGATTCAGCAGATAATGAAACAACAGCTGCCCTCTGGTCACTCCCAGCGCATACAGCGCACCGATGACGCTGCTCTCCTTTTCAATGCTATGTACCACGAATACTGAGATTACGTAAGTAAACATGATCATCAGGATGACTCCCGACAGCATTCCTGCCAGTTTATTCAATACTACATCTCCTGCTGCCGCATCAATACGCGGATTGTCCCCTGCTACCAGGAACTGCGTCAGGTTATCAATATCGAAGGTAAAATACTCATCGATCATATCATTCGCTTCGTCCTGCAATTCCTGCACGCCGTCACGAAGTTCCCTCGTGCCGTCCGCGATTTCGTTCACCGCATCCGTATAGTCAATGATTCCTTCCCGGAAATCTTCCAGATCCGCAAGCGTATCCTTTGCCTCTTTCAGAGAATCCCGAAGTGTGGCATCCACACTGCTGCCCTCTGCCATCAGCCGGTCCAGTTCGTCCTTGTAGTTCTCTGCGGTAAGCTCCACATTGATGCCGCTTTCCGTAAGCTGTGCTTCTACCAGATCCATCACCGCATCCACCACGGCATCGGTACCATCGACCAATGGTTCGCTTGCTGTATACAACACACTCAGTCCCTGGAACAGCTGCTGGGAACCGCCTGCTGCCTCTCCGACGCCCGCAGTATAGGCTTTGACGCCGTCCCGAAACTGTGCCACGGGATTTAGTTGTGCTTTCACCTGTTCCAGTCCTGTAGCATACGCTGCCCCCTGTCCGCCGGGTAATGCCGTCTTTAACAATGTGCTCAGTTCATCCAGCTGTGCTGCATAACCATCCTGCGTCAACCCGGAAAAAGGAATTCCATACGCAGCAAGCGGTGCAAGCTGCACCTCCAGCTGTTCATTCACCATACCAAGAATCGCGCCAAAGATTGCATCCGCTCCCTGATTCAGTGCGCCGCTGTTCTCCGTGATCTGACTCATGCCTCCCACCAGTGCTCCGCCCCCTGCAGAGGCCGCATTGACACCGTCCGTATAAGATTTTACCCCGTCCTTAAACTCCTGCAGCTCTTCCAGAGACTTCTTCGCATCCTGCAGATCCTGCCGGACAGAAGCCGTATAAGCATGCGGATTTGCGATCATTGTATTCAGCTGTTGCTCATAGCTTCCGGAAGTCAGTGTCACTTCCACACCGGCATCTTTTAAGCTGTCATTCACCTGTTCCAGCATGGCATCAAACAGCGTATCCGCCGCATCCGTCAGATCCGCATTATGCTCTGCCAGTTCATCCACGCCGTCTGCCAGTTCGCTCACACCGTCCAAAAGTTCCTGAATGCCGTCCTGCATATCATTTTTCGTCTCTTCTGCATCTGCCAGCATTTCCAGAAAATAGGGATCGGTCACCTTGTCTCTGTCCAGTGCAAAAGACTGCAGCAGCTCTTTCAGCTCCTGATCCGTCGCAGCACCGTTCAACAGATAAGTATACGTATAATCTTCCGTCCGGAAATTCTGTCCGTTCGCTTTCAATAACTCGTAATCTTCGTCTGTAACAAATCCGAAACCGAACAGATTGCTGTCCACCGTGGTATCCGAAGTTTTCTCGTATGCCGCGTCATAGTCCGGTGTGCTTCCGATTCCGGCGACGGTAAAATCTCTTCCGCCTACCGTAACGGTATCTCCTAACCCCAGTTCATGTTTTTCGGCATAATGCTGTTCTACCAGGATCTCGCCCTGCACCGGGAACTCTTTGCCCTGCACCGGAACGAACAGATCTATGTCTTCCCTCGTCCGATAGATACGGAACGTAGACTGCCCCAGATGAAAATCCAGGGAAAAATCTCTCTGCAATGTCACACCCAGGTTCCTGATCTGTGCGATCTCATGATCTGTCAGCGGCACGAACACTCCGAACTGCCCGTCCTCTCTGTGATGCGCCACTGCACTTTTTTCCGTTCCGTGTATAACAGTCTCCGCCGCTCCGATAATGGCCACCACCATATACATGACCAGCGCTACCAGGAAAAACAGTGCCAGATACCGCAGCAGGTTTTCCCGGATATCCCGAAGTACTCGTTTGCTCAATATCCTCTGCATCTTACAAATCCTCCAGTTCTGCCGCCGGCACCCGTTTCTCGTTCCGGTAATTTTTACTGATCTGTCCGTCTTTGATCATGATGACCTGATGTACCATATTTTTGATGGAATTGTTATGCGTAACGATCAACATGGTGGTACCGTACTGTCTGTTGATGTCCTCCAGCAGCATCAGAATATCCCGGGAAGTCTTGGAATCCAGTGCACCCGTCGGCTCATCACACAATAGGAGACTTGGATTTTTAATCAATGCCCTGGCAATGGCACAGCGCTGCTGTTGTCCGCCGGAAAGCTGTGCCGGGAATTTATTCTGATGTTCCGTAAGCCCCAGCACTTGTAATAATTCTTCCATGTTTAACGGATGCTTTGTCAGATACTGACAGACCTGAATGTTCTCTTTTACCGTCAGATTCGGAACCAGATTATAGAACTGGAAGATAAATCCCAGCTTATCTCTCCGGTAATTGGAAAGTGCCTTGCTGCTCATCCCTGCCACTTCCAGCCCGTCTACCAGGATCGAACCGGAATCCACCGTATCCAGACCGCCGATGCAGTTTAATAAGGTGGATTTGCCGGAACCGCTCGTCCCCTGAATGACACACATCTCTCCCTGTTCCACACCGGCAGTGATGCCTTTTAACACCTGCACGTAACCGCCGCCTTCACCGTAACTTTTTTTCAGATCCTTTACTTCCAGATACATCTTTTTCCCTCCTCACGCCTATGCTCCGCTATTGTTTAATGATAATGATTTTCATTAACATAACAGTGTTATGTTGTGCTTCTGAAATTGCACCCGGACAAATTCGGCCTTTCCGATCCGGGTGCCTTGTATTCTCATCATGCCTCTCTATTCTTCCGACATCATTCCCAACCAGCCGCGGGTCAGATATCTGGTCAGTGCGTCAATATGCTTCAGTGCTACGCGCTCTTCCTCCTCATGTAAAAACAGATGTGCAAACGTATCCACCATGATATGTGCCATCCAATGTGTCATGTAATCATCCACCCTCGGTTTCCCGGCGGCACTCGTCACCGCATCGCACAAGCTCCTGTACTGCTTCTCCGAAATATCCACGATCTCATCCGCGCAATTTTCAAAACGCGATCCCTGTGCTTTGGTCAGAAGCAGTAAAAATGCAGCCCTGTTCGCATACATGTGCCGGATGATCTGTCTGGAAGCCTCCAGATCCGCGTTATCGGACAGATCCAGCTGTGCCACCTGTTCTTCGTGGTCGATCTCTGTGGTATAATGCTTCTCCATGGTTCCGTAGAGCTGTTTTAGCGGTTCCTCCACCAGTGCTCCGAAGAGATCCTCCTTATCTTTAAAAAAGAAATACAGCGCACCGGTCGTCACTCCGGCATCCTTGCAGATATTGCGCAGGGACGCCTTCATATATCCTTTTGCCAGGAACTCTTTCTTCGCGCATTCCAGAAGCTTTTTTCTGGTCTCTTTATTTTCCGTTTGTGTTTCCTGTGTATGTGGCATTTCCTTGCGTCTCCATTATCACATCTGTTCAATCGTTCACATAACGACGTTATGTTTGAATTATAAATAAAAACAGGATCACTGTCAACCCTGTTTTTATTCACATCATTTACGATGATTCTATTTCGTTTTCAGCTGCTCGATCTTCTCCTGCAGATCCGCAATAGCTCTCTGACTGTTCTTAATGGTCTCACACTGCTTCTCAAAAGGAGGTTCCGGCATATCACTGTACTGCTCATAATAGATCTTGCCAATTTCCAGATAATTTTTCTTCATGATTTCTTCGCAGGTAGAAATCTGGCTCTTCAGATTTGCAATGGCTGCCAGCTCTTTTGCCTTGTCTGCCGCTGCTTTTCCTTTTTCGGTAATGGTATCCCCGATTTTCTCTATAAAATCCATAGTATGATCTCCTTTCTCTTCCAGCGCTTCACTACTGTGCCCGATGCTTCAGGACCTCATGTGCAAAAATACTCTGAACAGTTATATTGTACCTTTTTCCGGATACTGCGTCAAGCGCAAGCACTACTTGCACATTTCCAGACGTCTGTGCTATAATCGCATTGTAATTCCACAGGAGGTGACATCATGCAGCCGCTATATACAACTTTAAAAGTCAATAACGAAATTGAATTGTGTGAAGTATCTGATCCTGATTGCAAGCAGCTCATCGAAAGAGCTCTTTTGAAAAATCGGATTTCTTATTATATCCGCTGGCCAAAATCTTCTCTCTTCAACAGGAAAAAAGAGGCCTGTATCATTTGTATTAATGATAATGTCAGAGATGCTGCCGAAGAGATTGTCCGTGGCATCTGTGATGAATCCGGCTACAACGTGCGCTTTATTTTGAAGCATTCCACGAATAATTATTTGTAGCAGAGATCGTTGACGTCGTTCATACAGCATTATGATTTTATAAATTTTTAAGATTTTTTGTTTATTAATTGACATTTTCTTACATATGGTTCATAATAAGTTTAAATTTAAAACTAAGGAGGGGATCTTCAAATGGAAAAACGTGTTAACAAGCATGTGTTTGCATGGGTATTTTGTTTTTTACTTGGTGAGTTAGGTGTTGACAGATTTGTCAGAGGTCAGGTTGGTCTCGGAATTCTGAAGCTCATCACCGTTGGTGGATGTGGCGTATGGAGTCTGGTTGACTGGATCATTGCTCTTACAAAAGTATATGGTTCTGCTTCTGCTAATTCCGATGAAATCGTATTTGTAGATGGAAAGTACACCGTATAAACTAAAAATCAAAAAAGCTTTTGTCGTTTCCGGCAAAAGCTTTTTTTGATTTGATCGATTGTGAAGCATGAAAAAGAATTTAAAATATATTTTATTCCTTATTTTTATGATTACTGTATTCTTGTTATCCTTGTGGATTATGGGCTATCAATGTCCTCTGCTTTTCTTTTTTGGTATTCCATGCCCTTTTTGTGGAATGACCCGGGCTTTTTTATGTGTCTTAAGAGGGGATTTCCTTAGTGCCTTTTATTTTCATCCACTGTGGCCTGTGGTATTGGGTCTGTTCATTATTTTCATTCTCTACAGTTTCCGGATTCTTCACTTATCGGATCAGTGGATCAATCATGGAGCCTTGGTCATCGGAATCCTGTTTTTACTCTGCTTTATCTTAAGGCACATGACGCATTCACCCATCATACAAATCGATCTCACAAAAGGATTTCTGTATTCCGTATTGTTTTCCTAAAAAAAGGAGCTGTAAAAACAGCTCCTTTCTCCATCTCAGCACCCGTTATCAGTCAAAATCGAATTTGGTATAACGCTCATACATAGCGCCATAACGGAATCTTGCCATTTCATTTTTCTGCAGGACATCCTCCTCGGAGCCTCTGTACTGACAGCGCAGGCAATAGTACTCCTTCTTATCCTTATCGTAGAACATATCCATATCGATATCTCTCATGAAGCAAGAGGGACATCTGTAGTTTAATTTGCCTTTTCCAGCTTGAGCCATGTTGCAACGACCTCCTTATCCTTGATTTTGGAATTGTAACCCAGTGTAAACATCGGGGAGAATGCATATCCTTCCTTCACATATCCGACAGCGCCTTCTGCATTGGTGCTCATGGATACTGCGGTCTCGATCTGAGGAATGACAGCTCTTACTTCGTCAGCCTCTGCCTTCTCCATCTCACGGCACTTGTACTCGTAATCCAGAGTCTCTGCCTCGTCACCCTTTTTGGTGCTTAAGGTGATACCCAGCATATCCTCGGAATACTCTGTGGTACCGTAGCATGCCACGATATACTCGTTCAGTTCTACTTCAGCGTTCGGATCGCTCATCTCCAGGATCTTACGCTCGATCTTGATCGCAGAGCTGCCCTCCTCGAAGGAAACGATGGTCTGTAATTTTACGGTCAGATCGTAGAACTCGAT
>CAKRRS010000084.1 GCA_934394665.1 uncultured Acetatifactor sp.
AAATGCCCAGATAGCTCAGTTGGTAGAGCAGAGGACTGAAAATCCTCGTGTCACTGGTTCGATTCCGGTTCTGGGCATTTGTAATATGCAAAAATAAATTATGGGATACTAGCTCAGTCGGTAGAGCACTTGACTTTTAATCAAGTTGTCGGGGGTTCGAATCCCCCGTGTCTCATTCAGCAAGGTCAATGTAGGATAGATACATTGATCTTTTTTTTGCATAGAAATGAAAATAGCATATTTGTGAACATTGTAAGCGACAAAACCTTATGCTAAAATACGCTGTCAAGTGTTACTGTAAAAAATTACTACTTGGGTAGAAGAATAAAACGAAAGAGCTAAAGATATGGAAAACAAAAGAAAGGAATTGCGATATGCAATCGTACAGTCGATTCCGGTGATGTTGGGGTATCTTTTCCTGGGATTTGCTTTCGGATTGATGTTGAATGATGCAGGTTACGGTTTCTGGTGGGCATTTTTTATAAGTGTGTTTGTGTATGCGGGAAGTATGCAGTTCGTATTGGTGACATTGCTGACGGCAGGAGCAGGTCTGTGGTATACGTTGATCATGACATTGTTTGTCAACGGCAGACATATGTTTTATGGATTGTCTTTTGTGGAAAAGTTTAAGAAAATGGGGGCAATATATCCGTATATGGTATTTTCTCTGACGGATGAGACGTTTTCCCTGTTGTGTGATCTGAAGGTGCCGGAGGGAATGAGTGCAGAACGTGTTAACTTTGATATTTCTCTGCTGGATCATATCTACTGGATCGTCGGGAGCTGTGTCGGAGCACTGGCAGGAAAGGTATTACCTTTTAACACGACGGGAATTGATTTTGCAATGACGGCATTATTTACCGTAATCGTGGTAAATCAGTGGATGGAGGCAAAAGAACATACACCGGCGGTAGTCGGAGGTGTTGTCGGGATTCTGTGTCTGGTGATTTTGGGAGCGGACGCTTTCCTATTACCGGCATTAACAATCACAGCGATTATTTTATTAGGAGTAAAAAAGAAATGTTACATTCCATCGGAATCATAGCTGTTGCAGCAGTTGTTACTTTATTGATCAGGGCGATTCCTTTCGTGGTATTCGGAGGGAAGAGAGAGGTACCGGCTACGGTAACTTATCTGGGGAAAGTGCTGCCACCGGCGATCATGGTCATCTTAGTGATTTATTGTATCAAAGGGATTCACTTATTTGCAGGAAATCATGGAATTCCGGAACTTTTGTCTATTGCAGTGGTAGCCGGACTTCATATCTGGAAGAAAAATACGCTGCTCAGTATAGCGGCCGGAACCGTACTTTATATGATATTAGTGCAAGTAGTATTCTAAAACAGTGTGAAAGGGTAATTTTTCAGCCTTTTCACACTGTTTTTTTATGACAATTAATGCTATAATGGGCGCAGCAGAAATATATGAGGGAGCACACAAGATAAAATGGAAACAGATAAAAAAGAAATCAACGAAGAAGTTGCAAAGGAAGATAAAAAAGAACAGGTAGAGACAAAGACTCCGTTGGAGACGAAGAAAGATTCTGAAACCAAAGAGAAAACAGAAACAAAGCAAAAGGTAGATGAAAAGGATCAGGACGAGAAGGCAAAGAACGAAGGAGTTGTACAGAAAGCGAAAAAAAGCAAGAAATGGATTGGTATCATTGCGGCAATCGTTGTAGTAATTCTGTTGGTCTATGGCGGTTTTGCGGTATATTATCATTCTCATTTCCTGAATAACAGCTTTGTCAACAACACCGATTGCAGTAATCTTACGGCAGTGCAAGTGGCAGCGATTATGGATCAGCAGTCGCAGACCTATAGCCTGCAGATTCTTGGAAGAGATGAGAACGGTGTACAGGAGGAAATCGGTACGATCACGGCACAGGAGATCGGCATGTACTGGGTAGATACACAGGCTGTAGCACAGGAAGTGTTGGATAAGCAGAATGAATTTTTATGGATTCAGATGTTATGGACAACCGAAAACTATAATGTGATACAGAATGTAAGCTTTGATCAGGATAAATTACAAGAGCAGCTGACGCAGATGCCGTTACTTCAGAAGAAAAACATGATTCAGCCGGAAAATGCTTATATCAGTGATTATTCTGAGAAGACTAAGAGCTATGAGATCGTTCCGGAGACCCTGGGAACGGAGTTAGATACGAATCTTGTAGAAAGTGTTGTATCTACAGCAATTATGGCCGGAACAGATACCGTTGATCTGGAAGCACAGGGATGTTACATGGCCGCAAAAGTGACTTCAGACGATAAGACACTGGTAAAAGCCTGCGATACAGTGAACAAGTGGGTAAGTGCACAGATTACTTATAACTGGAATGACAATCAAGTCGTTGTAGACGCAGACATGATCAGTAAGTGGATTCAGTTGGATGATAAGACCCCTGCGCTTGATGAAGACGCAATTGCGGAGTTCGTGGCAGAGCAGGCCAAGGAATACGATACTTACGGCAAAAAGAGAAAATTCACTACGGTGCAGGGCATAGAACTGAATCTGCCCAGCGGCGCTTTCGGTTGGAAAACCGATCGCACTGAGGAGAGCAAGGAACTGACACAGAGCATTGAAAAGGGTGAAGTGATCAGTAAGGAGCCGGTCTACAGCAGTAAGGGTGCGCAAAAGGGAAGCAACGATATCGGTAATTCTTATGTAGAGATTGACCTGACGAACCAGCATTTGTATCTGTTTAAAGACGGTAATATTGTATTAGAAACAGATTTCGTGTCCGGCAATATGAGCAAAGCCGGTTGTATAACACCTCCCGGTGTATTTGGCTTGACTTATAAGACAAAAAATGCGGTATTGCGTGGAGCAGATTATGAGACACCGGTAAATTACTGGATGCCGTTTAACGGAAACGTAGGTATGCATGATGCAACATGGAGAAGAAGCTTTGGCGGCACGATTTATCTGACTGCCGGTTCTCACGGATGTGTCAATTTACCGTTAAATATGGCAGCGGCTATTTATGAGTATGTGTCTACCGGCTTCCCGGTGGTATGTTATTATTACTAGAATTTATCACAAGATGTTTTCTGTACGGAAGAGGGAATTTTCGGAAGGAAGGCGACGATATGAAGCAGCGTTCAGCTAAGAAAGTACGGAAGTGGAAGAAAAGATTCGAAAGAGAACGGGAACTCAGACAGGAGATCCGGGCAGCAGCCCCGGATATTCTGCGTTCTGATAACTTTAGATCGACGAAGACACATGTACAGCACGGGAATATGACGGTGAACGACCACAGCATGAATGTGGCAAAATACAGCCTTGCATTGAGTGAAAAACTGCATATTCCATGCGAGAAAAAGGATTTGATCCGCGGCGCGCTGCTACATGATTATTTTCTGTATGACTGGCATACGCCGGATCATATCAGTCCGCACAAATTGCATGGCTTTTACCACCCCGGAAGAGCGCTGAACAATGCGCAGAAAGAATATCACTTGACTCCGAGAGAAAAAGATATCATTAAAAAACATATGTGGCCGCTCACGATTTCAGCCATGCCTATGTGCAGGGAAGCCTGGATCGTTACGATGGCGGATAAATGGTGTTCTCTGATGGAGACATTTCATGTTCACAAAGGACATGGTGCAACGATCGCCAAATTACGTGATATGCAGGAAAATCGTAATGAGAAGCAATAAATAGACAACGAAAATAAAAACGAGAATCAAAGCAAAACTCAAAATAAAGACAGCAAGAAACAAGACAGAACTGAGGAACAATCAATCGGAAAGGCGTTCTGAAAGCAGGAGTAAACTTATATAGGAGAATTGTACTAGTGGGAGAACTGTACCGGAGACTGAAAGCATATAGTGAAGAGGATTATTATCCTTATCATATGCCGGGACATAAAAGGCAGTTATACGGAGAACTACCGCCGGAAATCATGAAGATTGACATTACGGAGATTGATGGCTTCGATAATCTTCATGCGCCGGAGGAGATTTTTTGTAGATTGCAGGAAAAAGCTTCGAAATTGTACGGTGCGGAAGAAAGCTTTTATCTGATCAACGGGAGTACCGGTGGAATCTTAGCGGCAATCAGTGCTGCGGTGCCTAAGGGCGGACGAATCCTCATGACAAGGGGAAGCCATAAATCAGCTTATCATGCGGTGTACTTGAGAAATTTAACAGTTTCTTATCTGTATCAGGAGATGATGGAGGAGTATGATATTTATGATGCGGTAACGCCCGGACAGATTGCGGAAGCTTTGAAAAAGGAACCGGTTCCGGATGCGGTATTTCTGGTGTCGCCGACTTATGAAGGAAGAATCGCACAGATTGCGGAAATTGCCAGGATCGTTCATCAGTATGGGATTCCGTTAATCGTAGATGAAGCGCATGGAGCACATCTGGGTTTCACGGACAGATTTGCGAAGAACAGTTGTCAGTGCGGCGCGGATCTTGTGATTCACAGTGTGCATAAGACGTTGCCGGCACTTACGCAGAGTGCGCTGCTTCATGTAAGCGGAGATCTGATCGACAGAGAGTTGTTAAAACGTTTTTTGCATATTTACCAGTCCAGCAGCCCATCCTATGTATTAATGGCAGGAATTGACAATGCGCTGCAAATCGTAGAGGAACAGGGAGAGACGCTATTTCAACAGTTCCGTGATCGGTATGAGAAAATGCTGGAGCAGCTGTCACAGTGTAAAAATTTGGAGTTCCTTAGGCCGGATGATACGCAGGATATCGGGAAACTGGTCATTTTGTCCGGTAAGGCAGGTTTGTCAGGACAACAAATTTATGATATTCTGTTGGAAGAGTATCATCTTCAGCTCGAAATGGCGGCGACAGATCATTGCCTTGCGATGTTTACGATCGGTGACGGGGAGGAAGCTTACCGGAGAATGACAGAGGCACTTCTTGCCATAGACCGGAAGATTTCAGCGGAAAAACGGGAATCCGTTCTGACAGAATGTGCCGAGGATTCTGTAGAAAAAAGCAAAGCTGAGTATAGTGGGCAGAGTCAGGGTTGCAGCGAAACAGCAGGTATGAGTTTATCCGTAAATCGCAGAGATGTGATTGGTAAGGATAATTTGCAAGGCAAAAAGATACAAGAAGAGTCTCTTTATCACATACAGCCCAAAGTGTGCATGTCTTTGGCGGATGCCTGGGATGCACCCAAAGAGGAAATCCCTCTGGCACAGGCAGTGGGAAGGATCGCCGGAGAGTTTGTGAATCTGTATCCACCTGGAATACCGGTACTGGTGCCGGGAGAGCAGGTGGAAGAGATCCATTGCAGGTTACTGGCACAGTATCTGCAGGAAGGCCTGAATGTCCAGGGCGTGACCGGGACTACGGATTATCGCATGAAAGTATTGACTGCCAAACCTTCAGAAATCAGGAAATGCAGAAAGTAATTGTATTTGAAATTAATTTGGAAAGTATTTGAAAATTTAGCAGCAGAAAGGATTAAGTTCGTATGAGAAAAACCAAGATTATCTGTACCATAGGCCCTGCCAGTGAGAGTGAAGAAAAATTAAGAGAGTTAATGCTTGCCGGAATGAATGTGGCACGTTTTAATTTTTCCCACGGAAGTCACAAGGAGCAGCTGGTAAAATACAACAGAGTACTGAAAGTCCGCAAGGAGCTGGGACTGCCGGTAGCTACTTTGCTGGATACGAAGGGCCCGGAGATCCGTCTGCGTGATTTTGAAGGCGGTAAGGTAGAGCTGGTATCCGGTCAGCAATTTATCCTGACAACGGAAGAGATCATGGGAACTGCTGAGAGAGCGACCATTTCTTATAAGAATCTGAAAAATGACATTAAAGTCGGAACTACGATCCTGATCGATGACGGTCTGATCGAGATGACCGTGGAAGAAATTAAGGGCGAGGACATTGTATGTAAAGTCATCAACGGCGGCTTTGTCTCCAACCATAAGGGCGTGAATGTTCCCGGTGCGATTCTGTCCATGCCTTATATCAGTGAGGTGGATCTGGCGGATATTGTATTCGGTGTAGAGCATGGATTTGACTTTATCGCAGCTTCTTTTGTCAGAACGAAGGAAGATATTCAGGAAGTCCGCAAGATCGTAGAGGACAGAGGCAGCAAGATCAAGATCATCGCTAAGATTGAAAATATGCAGGGTATTCAGAACCTGGAAGAGATCATTACCGCAGCGGACGGCATCATGGTTGCACGTGGTGACATGGGTGTCGAGATTCCTCTGGAGGAAGTACCTATCCTGCAGAAGAAGATGATCAAGATGGCAGTGGCACAGGGCAAGCACGTAATCACTGCAACCCAGATGCTGGAATCCATGATCAAGAATCCCCGTCCGACCAGAGCGGAGGCAACGGATATCGCAAACGCCATTTACGACGGAACCACGGCAATCATGTTGTCCGGAGAGAGTGCAGCCGGTCTGTACCCCGTAGAGGCAGTCAGAACCATGTCACGTATCGCCGAGAGAGCGGAGCAGGATATCGACTACCGCGGAAGAATGCAGAAGGTAAAGGAAGACCGTCAGGAGACGCCGGATATCACAACTGCAATCTCTTATGCAACCTGTAGTGTAGCATCTGACCTGAAGGCAGCAGCGATCATCACTGTAACCATGTCCGGGTTCACCGCGAACATGATCGCACGTTATAAGCCCGGATGCCAGATCATCGGATGTACGCTGGATGAAAAGGTTTACCGCCAGCTGAATCTGCTGTGGGGCGTGAAGCCCGTGATGATTCAGAAGGAGCAGACCACCGATGCTTTGTTCGAGGAAGCTGTCTTCAAAGCAAAGCAGGCAGGCCTGGTAAAGACCGGTGACACAGTTGTCATTACCGCAGGCGTTCCTCTGGGTGTGGTAGGTAAGACCGATATGATTCATGTGGTAGAAGTAGAGTAATGAAATATAGACAGTAGTTGCTAATATTCCGTAAAAAGTGTATATTTGTCTAAGAGTATACGGCGAACGACGAATTTGATTACGATGCGTAAGCAGAGAGTATCGAGGATACAAATCAGATATTTTGTCGGGCAAAGAAAAAGTTGTAAAAACATTATCATACAGCACAGACTGTCTGGTGGGATGAGACCAAAATGCAGTGTGACAACAGAAAAGAGAGAACTATGGGTAAAATAGTGTATCTTTGCGGAAAAAGTTCTTCCGGGAAAGACACCATATTCAAAGAATTATTAAAAGGCACGATGGATCTTCGGACTATCGTGCCTTATACGACAAGACCGATCCGCGCCGGAGAACAGAACGGCGTAGAGTATTTTTTCACTGACGAGGCAGGTTTTCAGGCTTTGAAGGAGCAGGGAAAGATCATCGAGGACAGGGCATACGATACGGTCTATGGTATCTGGCGATACTTTACGGTGGACGACGGGCAGATTGATCTGGAAAAACAGAACTATCTCATGATCGGTACGTTGGAAGGCTATGAGAAAATGATTGCATATTTTGGCACTGAAGCAATCCTTCCGGTCTATATCGAGTTGGACGACGGTGTGCGCTTACAGCGGGCACTGGACAGAGAGCTTCGCCAGGAGAAGCCGAAGTATGAGGAGATGTGCCGCAGATTCCTCGCTGACAGTGCGGATTTCTCCGAGGAGAAGCTGGCGGCAGCAGGCATCAGGGAACGATTTGAAAATACAGATTTGACGAAATGTCTGCAGGATATTACGAAGTACTTAAGAGAAGCCGGAATCTGACCGAAGAATAAGGTGTATAGCAATAGGGTATCATTGCCTGGAATTAAAAAGGCTTACTGTCGATAGCATACATGATTAGATGGATAGATTATAAAAGAAAAGAGGTGGGCGTATGGAAATGAGAGTCAATCAGATACAGCAGCCTGCTCCGGTGGAGCAGACACAGAATACAGCGCCCACAGATGGCAGCTTCAAGTTCATGCTGGCGAGCCATGTGGAGGAGGCGGAGCTCCAGGAGCGGTTGACAAACCTCATGGCGGAGATCACGACAGAGGGAGAAAAGCTGGCGAAGCGCCGGGATGTGAAGGATATGCGGCATTACCGTGGACTGGTCAAGGAATTCCTGAACGAAGTCGTGACGAGATCCCATTCTTTTTCCAGAGAGAATTTTCTGGACAGAAGAGGACGGCACAGGGTATATGGCATTATCCGTCTGGTGGACGAGAATCTGGATCAGCTGGCGCAGGAATTGATGAAGGATGAGAAGGATAACCTGGCGATCTTGAATAAGATCGGAGAGATTCGTGGACTATTGCTCGATATCTTTACCTGAATGCGATACGTAAATCTTAAGCAGCTATGCAACGCTCGAAAATTAATTTACAAAATCAGTCTTTTAGAACTTGCATAGTTTATCGAAAAACAGTACGATAACGTTAAATATTTGAAAAATACGTAAAAGTAATAAGTATACGAGAAACGAAAACAGATACGGACAGGGGGAATACTAATGGCAACATTTCATGACATTATCGGTCAGGAACAGATCAAAGAACATTTACAAAACGCTATTTCGGCGAAAAAAATTTCCCATGCCTATATCATCAACGGTGAAAAGTCTTCCGGCAAAGAATTCATTGCCAGAGTATTTGCTATGACCTTACAATGTGAAAAGGGCGGGACGGAGCCTTGTCAGGAATGTCATTCCTGTAAGCAGGCACTGTCGGATAACCAGCCGGATATTATTTATGTCAGTCATGAGAAGCCGAATACCATCAGCGTAGATGACATCCGTGCGCAGATCAATAATGATATTGCCATCAAGCCCTACAGCAGTCGTTACAAAATATATATCATGAATGAAGCGGAGAAGATGACGCCGCAGGCGCAGAATGCGATTCTGAAAACGTTGGAGGAGCCGCCTGAATACGCAGTGATCATGTTGCTGACCTCTAATGTGAATGCTTTGCTGCCTACGATTTTGAGCCGCTGTGTGGTATTGAATATGAAGCCGGTAGCGGATGACCTGGTGCGGAAGTACCTGATGCAGCAGCTACAGGTACCGGATTACAAGGCAGAGGTATGTGTGGCATTTGCCAGAGGCAATATCGGCAAAGCAAAATCCCTGGCCTCCAGTGAAGATTTTGATAATATCAAAAACGAGGCATTGTCGCTGTTAAAATACATTCAGGATATGGATTTGAGTGAGATCACCGCAGCAATCAAAAAAATCACGGAATACAAACTTCAGATCAATGATTACCTGGATCTGATTGCTATCTGGTACCGGGATGTACTCCTGTTCAAGGCCACCAGCGACGTCAATCACCTTGTTTTCAGGGAGGAGATCAGTGCTATCCGCCGCGTGGCACAGCGCAGCAGCTATGAGGGAATCGAACAAGTCATTGAAGCACTGGATAAGGCCAAGAGACGTCTGGATGCCAATGTAAACTTCGACCTGACGATGGAACTACTCATGTTGGAAATCAAAGAGAACGGGTAAAAAGATTATATAAAAATCCTTAAAGAGAGAAATCTGAGGAAGATGGATAATACAATCTCTGACCATAGCCTCGCAGGACAATACGCCCCTGCGGGGTTTTATATACATCCAACAGTTCCTGAGCACCCAGACTGCCGAAAGGGATTTCTGTACGTTCATTGCTGTTCAAATCGATACCGAGCAGGATAGGAAGAGCCTTTTTATCCGTAATGATATCATGATCAATGCAGAGGTCCAAGATTTTCCCGGATTCTATCGAAGTCAGATTTCCTGCCGGGCAGGAGAGATATCTTGTATTTCCGGTCACAATGTTCAGAATCGTGACTTGCATCATCTGGATATCCCGACTTCTGGGTCTGCTATAATTTTGCTCGATGAAGGCGACTTCTTCTGCCCCAACGATAGTAAAATCTTTAATCGTTTTTGTCCGGATCGTATAGATAGGGACAGTAAAACCTGCTTTTTGAAACAATCCCCCCTTACGATAGCGATAAAAAGTACCCTGTAAATAGAGATATAATTCACCTTTTAGTTCAAAGAATTTTGAAAAGGTAAGTGCTTGTCTGTTGCTTTCAAGCAAAATTTCAGGGGAGAAATTTCCTGACATTGCCTGAGAAATTACTGCCACATGAAAGTTATTTGCCAAGAACAGATCTTCGCCATACCAATAACAGATGTCATAGGGATCGCGAGACTCTTCCTGATAGATGACTTTCCAGTCAGCAAAGTTTGTCAGACTCCGGCCGACAGAGAGGTAATAGGTCCGATCCAACAGGTGATGGTTTACATCACATTCCGGATTCTGCCAGATTGCTGCATAGTGCCCGGGGGTTCCGGTCAGGCAGTGCACCCATTTCGGAATATTATGTAAAATATGGGGTTCCGGGTCAAGTGCGATCAGACAGCTTTTGATATGATCACAATTCGCATAGGCATTGTCTGCCAAATAGAGACCAACTACCGGAGGATGATAGCAAAAGCGCAGACCGTCGGGAAGCGGATACGATTTACAGAGCAGACGCTTTCCGAGATCAATCCGTTTTGCTTTACTGCCTGGCTTTTTCCGGGGCTGTAGCAGAAGAGTTACTTTTCTTTGCAGAGCTTTCATTTCCTGCTCGAAATCCTCTGCCTGTCCGGATGCAATCAGAGTCAGCAGATATGCGTCACTGTCTTCCGATATCATATACAGAAGATGGTCAGCGAGGGTGATCTCCTGACCAAATGCTTTCAAAATATCAAGTGTCTGATCCATTGCATAGTTCTCTGCAAGGGATGTCATATTTTCTGAGGAAAGCATCGGAATCTCTTTGCCAAATGCCTCCTGTAGGGCAAACAGAATGTCTGAACTGTCTGCTTTGTAATCCACTTCTGTAACTTTTCGGGTTCCTATATAGTCCATATGGGTGGTCTCCTTACAGTAAAAACGCAATCTGTAAAATAAGCTCACGAACGCCGTTTGCTAATGAGCTTGGGCTTATTATAGCATGAAATATTTGACAAGTGACCGAAAAATGTTCCTTCTATTCGTTATAGATAACAGAAGGGAGAAAGATGGTATAAAATATACTGGAAGTGCATACTATAATTAGATGATGATAAGAGATTAAATTCACAAAAGTGCAAAAATTGCACCCACACAATTGACAAGGTGCAATTTTTGCACTAATCTATTTATAGAGGTGCAAAATGAACAAACTGAAAAAAATGCGAATAGAAAAAAATCTGACACAACAACAGGCAGCAGAATTCATGGGGATATCATTGCGTTCTTACAAATCATATGAAAACGATGAAGAGAAAATCGGAACGTTAAAATATAATTATATGATTGAAAAATTGTCTGAAATTAATCCCATTGATGAAAGCCATGGAGTAATCAATATAGAATACATTCAGCAAAAATGTGAAAAAGTGTTTGAGGAATACGAAATAGAATTTTGCTATCTTTTCGGATCTTATGCCAAAGGTAAAGCAACTCCGGAGAGCGATGTGGATCTGCTTATTTCAACAGAAGTGAGCGGACTGAAATTTTATGGATTAGTGGAAGAAATAAGGACAGCGCTGCATAAAAAAGTGGATGTCCTCAATATGAATCAATTGACGGATAATCCCGAACTCACAAAAGAAATATTAAAAGATGGGATAAAGATATATGGATAACACGAAAAACGACGGTTACTATATTCAGAAGATCCAACAGGATTTAGAATTTATAGCCCGGCAGATGAAGGATGTGGATATAGAAGAATTAAATGCAAATGAAGTTCTATTAGATTCGATGCTGTTTCGCATGATACAGATTTCAGAGAATTCCAGAAAGCTGACAGAGGAATATAAACAAAAAAGGAAAACGATTCCATGGAATGCAATGTACGGAATGAGAAACCGAATCGTACATGATTATGGTAATGTGGATCTGAAAGTAGTTTATGAAACACTAAAAAACGACATCCCGGAGTTGCTGGAAATGGTAACAGTGCAATAATTTCATAGATTGTACGGGTAAAAACCTTGACATTTCCGCTATTTCGGTATTATCATATCAAAGTAAAGGCAATGAACGTGCACAGTAAGATTCTTTTTTC
>CAKRRS010000085.1 GCA_934394665.1 uncultured Acetatifactor sp.
ATACGATTATTATTAATAGTATTATATGCAGAAATACGCGAAAAACAATCGTATTTTTTTACGATTGTTTTTTCGCGTATTCAAAAATAAAACTCTGCACAGCAACTTTATAGGTGAACTACATTCTCCAAATTTCTTTTGATATAATTCGTTGCTTCGGCCCTTCTCGATTATTTATAATCAGATTATATTTTAGCCGAAATACATTTTTTACATATAGTTTTCACCTTCCCAGATTTATAATGATCTCACACTCGCCAGTACCACATATACCACAATACTCACCACGCAATACAGTGAGTTGGTCGTCGATGCATATCTGCTGCTGTCTTCGTCTTTCAGGAAGGACTGCATGCTGAACGTCGCAGGAGCCGACATGTAGCAGATCACGGCAATATCCCGGATCGTATCGCTGCCCAGAATTCTGTTCATGGCAAAAAGGACCGCTGCCGCCAGGACAAACTGCAATGCCGCACGCAGTACGATCGTCCGCAAGGCCTCTTTCAGGATTGACTTATCCGGTGCGATATCATAACCGACCACGATCAGAATCATCGGAGTTAACGGTGAAGTTGCCAGATCAATCACAGCAGAATAGACCACTCCCGCAGGAGAGGCTTGTAATAATCCGATTACATGGGTAAGACCGAAAACCACGCCCAGAACCGCGGCAATAAACGCCGGATTTTTCACCGCACTGTGGCAGACATCCTTCACAGTACTCTTTCTGCCGTCCTGCACCTGTTCCAGCAGATTCATGTATACACTGAACCCAAACAGCAATCCGGCAATATCAATGATTGCGATCTTCGACAGATTTTCATTGCCGCACAGATTCATGAACAGCGGGTAGGCGATCATACCGCCTTCATATACCGACACCATGAACGGTGTGTATTTCTGATACGCTCCCCGATTCAAAGGTTTCATAGCATATCCTGCCAACATAGATACCACCAGCATGACAAAGATGATTCCTACCTGAATCAAAGTATTCACACTGTAGTCAGCCGTGGACAACGCATTAAAAATCGCAATCGGCAACAGCAGTCTCGTCACCAGGAATTTTATATTATCCACGCCTTCTCTGGATATCCATTTTTTAATACGGCACAGCCAGCCGATGAAAAGCATGGCAATTACAGGCATTACAGTTGTTAAAATCTGAATCATTGGTATCTCTCCGTTTCCTTACTCATTTTTCCTACGAACAGTATATCACTATCTGATTTTCTTTGATATCTTTTTCCTGTATTTTGCTGTGCTTTTTCTATGCCTCCCTCTGCGCAGCCTGCGGTGAATTCTCCCATAAAAACGCAAACCGCACATCCGTGAAAGATGTGCGGTTTGTTCTATCTCATAACCCCCTTTTACCTATTACTTTCTGATCGTGTTTTCATATTCCGAATACCCGGTTTCGAATGTTAAGGAGATAAGCGCAAGAATCAAAAAGTGTCGATTGCATGATTTTTGATTTATTTATCATGTTCCAAACGCCAGTTAATGCATCTGGTAAGATAATCCACATAATCCTCGTTCTTGCACATTTCTTTTCCCGGCGTATCAGAGATTTTCGCCACGTCCATACCGTTGCAGGCCGTCGTCTTCATAACGATATTCAGTGCCTCCTCACAAGTATCGTTGGCAATGTAAGTGCCGATACCGAAGGCCACTGTGACACGGTCTTTGAAGGCTTTTCGCAGCTCGTTGGCGCGTTCAAAATCCAGGCTGTCGCTGAACAGCAGTGTTTTGGTCTTCGGATTGATTCCAAGCGACTGATAATGTGCGATCATCTTCTCTCCCCAGGCAAAAGGATCCCCACTGTCGTGACGCACACCGGAAAACAATGTGGAATAGGTCAGCTGGAAGTCTTTCAGGAAGCAGTCTGTGGTAATGGTGTCGGTTAAGGCGATTCCGTTTAACACGCCATATTCTTTCACCCAGGCATCCAACGCATACCAGTTGGAATATGCCGGATTGTGTTTATGATTGCCCTGTCCGGTACACATGATCCACTCGTGCGCCATGGTTCCCACCGGCGTTACGTTCCATTTTTTCGCCAGATATACATTGGAAGTTCCGATGCACTTAGACTCCTGATACGCTCCGTTATGGGCAACCAGTTCCTTCACCGCCAGCTCCTGTGCTTCCGCGGACAGACGTCTGCGCAGCCCAAATTCACTGAAATTGCCAAGGCAGTATGTGCCGTCAACAAGTTTCTGCACTTTATCCGTCAGCCGTTCGCGGAAAGAAGCATACAGCTCCTCATAATCATAGTTCATCCGGAAAAAGACTTCGTTCACGATCGCCAGCGTCGGAATCTCATACATAGATGTATTCAGCCAGGAACCTTTTGTCTCAATCGTAAGACCGCATGCCGCATCCGTACCGATCTCAAAGTCTTCATATCTGGGCTGCCACAACCGCAGGAAATCCACGTAGGAGCCCTTGATCCATGTCACATTTTCCAGATAGTCAAGTTCCTCCTCAGTGAACCTGAGACCGCAATATGCCTTGATCTGTGCCTTAATCTCTTCCACCATCTCCGGGGTGAAAAATACATCGGTATTTCTGCACTTAAAGGTCCATGTGGTCTTATAACCGCTGAACTGATGATAAATGCACTGTCCCATGGAGAATTTGTACATATCGTTCTCCAATAAGCTGTTGATGATCTGTGGTAATCCCATGATTGTCCCTCTCTCTTCCCATATATATTTCAATGATCTATTTCACTTGTCCGCAGCACGTATTTTACATCACCTGCTTCCTTTCATTACAAGAATAATTTTCTGACCTTCTCTGCGTCAAATACGACTTCTTTTAATCCGTCCACTTCGATCTGATATAAAGCATTGGCTGCCAGATGCTCCGCTGCCTGCTCCAGATCACGGATACCGCTGGTATTGGAATAGATCTCTACCACTTCATCCAGACCTTCTTCGGTAACGATACACTCATTTTCTTTCAAACCGATACGCTTCAATACCTTCGGCAGCGCAAACTTAGAGAAGATAATCTTCTTCTCTTCCGGGGTATAATCCGGGATGTCGATCACCGCAAAACGGGACATTAACGGTGCGCTGATCTGTTCCTTGTCATTGGCAGTGGCAATCGGATAGACGCCAAAGGTAGGTACGGTACATTCCATATAATTGTCCGTGAAGCCCAGATTATCCAGCAATGTCAAAAGTACATCCGCCGGATTGCCGTTGCCCTTGCCGCTTGCCGCCTTGTCCAGCTCATTGATGATAAATACCAGATTGGACTCTCCGGCCATGGAAAATGCTTCCATAATGATACCGGGCTTGGCATTGGCATAAATTCTGGAGCTTCCGGTCAGCTGTTCCGGATCATTGATGGAACTCATGTCCAGGGTCGTCCATGGCAATTTCAAAATTCTTGCCACCGCATAAGCAATCTGGGATTTACCGGTTCCCGCCGGTCCCACCAGAAGCAATCCGTATGCCGGCAGCGTATGGGTACGATTGATCTGGATAATAGTCTCCATGATTCTCTGCTTGACCCGTTCCATGCCGTACAGTTCCTCATCCAGGATCCGTCTGGCTTCCACGGGATCAATTGCCTCAAAATAGTTGCCCTTCCACTGGATATTCATCATGATGGACAATGCTCTCTGGGCATGTCTTCTCTCTTCCGGAGACACCTCGTGGGATCTCGCCACCGCCAGGTTCCTTCTCGCCCACAGGCGGATATTTTCCGGCATAGTACGCCCTGCACAGGTCATAAAATCGGAGATGCTCTGAATGCTGGTGAGTTTCATATCATCGCCGTCTTCGTCTTCCTCCTCGCCCTGTTCTTCCTCCGCAGGAGCACTGCTTGCAAAAAGACGTTCCATCATGAACTGTAAAAATCCGTCCTCCGCGGAAAGCTTGGTGCCACCGCCAAAAGCAGTCTCCCGAATCTTATATACAGCATAACCGTCCGGACGATTTTCTCCGGAAAGACGCACATGGATATGATTCTCACCAAGCCACTTGATCAGGCTGACAAATCTTGCATCGATTTTCAGAATGTCCGCATAAGCGCTGCTGCCTTCTTCTTTAAATTCAAAATTGGTCCGCTTGCTCTGGTTGCCGAACACACCTGTCGCGTGGTGTTTCCACTGATTTGCACTGTTGTCCAGCACTAAGATCGGTTTCTCCGGGCTTGCCCCGGACTCATTGGAACAAAATGTGGTATAGGTACACACCGGATCCTGCTTTTTCTCTTCTTCTGAGGTGCTGCTGAAATCAAATACCGGCATAGTTTTCTCCTTTTGCTTATTTCAAAGCATATCCTTCCTGCTTTGGCTTCTTTCTTCTCTGCTTACTGTTTTGTTTCCTGTTTTGTTTCCTGTTTTTCTTCCTGCTTTCGTGCCTGAACCTTCTTGGCATCGATCAGATGAAACTGCTTTACCAGATTCGTCATATTCTCAGACTGCGCCAACAGTTCCTCGCTGGTCGCGGACAATTCTTCTGCCGCAGCGGAGTTGGACTGTACGATCTCGGAGATCTGGGTCACACCACTCTCAGCCTGATTCATGGCATCTGCCTGGGTTGCGGAGATCTGGGTCAGTTCTTCCGAATCCTGTGCGATTTTCTGTACTCCGTCCACGATGTCACTCAGTGACCTGGATACATGATCTACGGCATCATTACCTGCATGAATTTCCTCCAGGGTGCCGCCGATCAAGTCTCTGGTATTGACTGCGGACTGTGCGCTCTGCTCCGCCAGCTTGCCGATCTGGTCTGCTACCACTGCGAAGCCTCTGCCTGCCTCTCCGGCTCTGGCTGCCTCAATGGAGGCATTCAGGGACAGCAGGTTGGTCTGGCTGGCAATGTCCTCAATCTCACCGATGATATTACTGATTTTCTCGGAAGTCTCATTGATCCGTCCCATGATCTCCATGAGACGGTTCATCTCCTGACGTCCTTCCTCCGCTTTCTGAGAATACTCTTTTGCCTGTTTGCTGGAATTCCTGGTATGTTCCGCGGTATTATCCACCATTGCGGTAATATTCGTGATCGTAGCCTGCAGCTGCTGTACGGCTCCTGCCTGTTCCGTAGCACCTTCTGCCAGAGACTGTGCGGCATCTGCCAGACTTCCGGCGCCCATGGACACCTGTCCGGATACCTCATCTACATTGTACAACGCTTCATTCATCTTATATTTCATATCGCGAAGTGCCTGCTTCAGTTCTTCCAGATCTCCCACATACAGATCCGGATAACGGAATTTTACCGTCCAGTCACCGTTTGCCATGGCTGTCAGTGCCTGGTTCACATCCTCGATGATCCTCCGGAGATTGTTCGCCATCTGCGTGGCTTCCTCCGTCATGTCAGCCACTTCATCCTCTGTATCCACGACCGGAAATTCTGAGGACAGGTCTCCGGAAGCAAATCCCTTCAGTCTGTCCGCCAATGCCTTCAGAGGACCGGCAATTTTCCGCGCGATATTTTTTCCCGCCTGTTCGGCACCCACAAAGCCCAACACAATGATCAGCAAAATCACCACAAAAATAAGTACTCTGAAAACATCCAGCTTCTTTTCCATGGCATTGCCATTCTCCACGCTGCTGTCCAGCAGATCGGTCATTGCCGCATATACCTGCCGGAATACGGGATCAAGCTGCTCACTTGCCATTTGCTGTGCTTTGAGCCTGTCGGCTGCATCAGAAGAAGTTCCTAATTCCAATACCTGCTTCTCGATCTGCTGATAGGAAGCTGCGCCTTCTTTGATCTGTTCATAGTCCGCTTTTGCCTGATCAGAGATAATATCGTCTTCCAGACCGCTAATATAGGTATCCAGCTGCTCCGCGGTCTGATCATGTGCGCTGACCGCCGTCTGCATCAGATCAGCATCATCATAACCGATCGCCGCACGGGTCTCACTGCGCATCTCCGCAATAACGATCATCGCCTTGCCGATATCTCCCTGAGCAAAGCCGTAATGGCGCAATGCGTAAGAATACTGGTAGCTTACGATTCCCATAGCGATACAGGCAATGATGCCCGTTGCACTCAATAATAATGAAGTCTTGCGAAATACCAGCAATAAACGCTTCTCAATAGGGAGCTTGTTTAATTTGTCAAATCTGTTTTTGTTCATTCCAATATGCCTCTCTTTCTGCGAATTGTGTATAAAAATCACCGGTCCCCTGATACGGCAATAAATAAAACAAACGCAACAGTAAAAGGTTCTCCTCCCGCTGTTTCCCTGCGTCTTTTCCTGCTAAGCTTTCTTCCATGGCATGCAGCAGATCATGCCATTGTATGGTAAATTGTTGGTTTCTCGTCAGTTCCGGGGTATCGATCCATTTGCTGACCTTCACCTTGCTGCGATTCTCCTTCGCACATTCTCCGGTCTGGAGAAAATAGGAAAATCCGCCGTTCTCATAATATCTTCCAAGCGGAAACATCCGGCAGATCCCGGGCCGGTACGGATGAATACTGCATCTTCCCTCCGCATCCAGATAAGCACAGGCTTCCTCTGCTCCCTGCATCTTCAGGTTCGGCAGGATCACGCCGTCTACGACATTCAGTTCCACCGCAGTCGACAGCAGCTCCTGCATACTTACGCCGAGTCCCGTCGTCAGGCGGTATACATCATAAGGATCCAGAATGATGGAAGCCCCCATGCCGTGACAGCACTGCGAACACCCCGCACAGCCTCCGCAATCCGCCTTCACCATATCATTTGCTTTATATAAATGTCCGTCGGAAATCTCTTCTAGGCTGACATTTCGCTTCATATTTGTTCCTTCCTGTACTGCCCGTTCCGAACTTTTGTACCTGCATTTTTCTTAATCGTCCGTTTTTTTGCGAGCCCACTTTATGTTACAAATTTTTCTAACCACCATTCTGTCAATGCTAATTACAGCTTCTTTCATTTATACCATTCTGTGTCCGCTTTCTATTTCCATGATTTTTGCAAGGCTCTCGGTATAAGGTGCCCGCGCCACGCCGTACTCCGTTACGATTCCGGCAATCAGTTCATGATCTGTGACATCAAAAGCCGGATTGTATACTTTCACACCGTCCGGTGCCATGCGCTCCTTGTACCACATCTCGGTGACTTCTTCTGCCTTGCGCTGTTCGATGCAGATATCCGCTCCGGTTGCCGTCGCCATATCGATTGTAGAAGTCGGTGCGCAGATATATACCGGCACACCATACTGCTTCGCCACAGCAGCCACTACGCTGGTACCGATCTTGTTTGCCGTGTCTCCGTTTGCCGCCACCCTGTCACAGCCTACAAACACTGCCTGCACCCAGCCTTTGGACATCACAGACGCTGACATATTGTCGCAGATCAGTGTCACATCCACGCCCGCGGAATGCAGTTCAAACGCTGTCAGTCTGGCTCCCTGCAAAAGGGGTCTGGTCTCATCCGCAAATACATGGAAGTTGTAGCCTCTCTCCTGCCCGAGATAAATTGGTGCTGTTGCGGTTCCGTATTTTACGGTTGCAAGTTGTCCTGCATTACAGTGGGTTAAGATACCGTCACCCGGTTTTACCAGTTCCAGTCCGAATTCTCCGATTTTTCGGCATACTTCGACATCTTCCGACCTTATTTTCAGTGCTTCATCATGCAGGATTTCCTTCACTTCTGCGACTGTCCTGTGTTCTTCTCTGCCTGCTTTCACCGCAGCGGCATCCATGCGCCGGAGCGCCCAGGACAAATTCACGGCTGTCGGTCTGGAAGAATCGAGATACTCCTTATATTCTGTAAACTTCTGATAAAACGCTTCAAAATCTTCGGTCTCGATGCGGTTTGCCAACAGATAAATTCCAAGTGCCGCTGCCACACCGATGGCAGGCGCTCCCCTGACCTTCAGCAGGTAAATGGCATCCCACATCTCCTGTGCCGTATGTAATGCAATCAATTCTATTTTGCCGGGAAGTAATGTCTGATCTATAATGATCACCGCATCCTGCGCTTCATCAAGTGCTACAGTGTCGTAATCGAGGATTGTTTTCTCTTTTGCCATGTACTCTGTGTACCTTTCTATTGGTTTCTCTTATTATGTAGTTCAGGCATCCTGTCTGATAATGTCCGCAAACTCCGCCTTTGCGGCCCTTGCCAGATCATCCGGCCGTAACTGAATCTGGAAGCCGATTTTGCCGCCGCTGACATAGATCTGTTCCTGTGTCTTCGCACTTTCGTCAATTCTGGTCACATACTGCTTCTTCATGCCGATGGCAGTGCATCCACCGCGGATATAGCCTGTGATGGCATTGATGTCCTTTACGTGGATCATTTCCACGCTTTTCTCTCCTACGGATTTCGCAGCCTTTTTCAGATCCAGTTCTGCTGCGATCGGAATTACAAATACAAAATAGTTCTTACTATTTCCTACTGTAACCAGCGTCTTATAGACCTGTTCATACGGCAGGGACAGTTTATCTGCAATCTGCAGTCCGTCCACAAACTCTTCACATTCATAAGTATGATGTGTATAAGGAATCTTCAGGGATTCCAGAATACGCATCGCGTTTGTTTTCACTTCTTTTTGCTTTGCCATGATGTTTCATCTCTCATTTCATAATTTGCAACCATTCAGAGCCAAAGCAATTTTCATGCCTTTCACCTCATTCTTATGCCTTGGTATCTCTACATTGTACTATGTTGCGGTATCCAGTGCAAGCACACAGTAAGAAACTTGCAATAAATTTACACCTTTCCTCTTTCGCCATTCAATGAATTGTTCATCTTCGATGCTTGCTTTTACTTATTGCAAAAAACTCCATCACGTCCACGGATAGTTCCGGAAACGTGACGGAGTTCTTATAGCTCTGTATCTGACAATCAGAGCTTAGTTTGCTGCCTTCTCAGCCTTTGCAGCCTTTAACTGCTCGGTCAGAGCGGGAACGATCTTGTTCAGATCTCCTACGATACCATAGTCAGCTACATCGAAGATAGGAGCAGTCTCATCCTTGTTGATTGCAACGATCAGATCAGACTCTTCCATACCTGCTACGTGCTGGATCGCACCGGAGATACCGATTGCGAAGTAGATCTGGGGACGAACGGTCTTACCGGTCTGTCCTACCTGCAGATCCTTGGGCTTCCAGCCGTTATCTACTACGGCACGGGAGCAGGATACGGTACCGCCCAGAACCTCTGCCAGCTCCTCCAGGATCTTGAAGTTCTCTGCACTGCCGACACCACGACCGCCGGATACCAGGATCTTGGCATCCATGATATCAACGGTATCGGATACAGCCTTAACGACTTCCTTGATGGTTACATATTTGTTGTTCGGAGTAAATCCGGGATTGTACTCTTCGATCACAGCCTTTGCACCTGCGATAGGAGCAATCTTCTGCATAACGCCGGGACGAACGGTTGCCATCTGAGGTCTGTTGTCGGGGCATGCGATGGTAGCGATGGTATTACCGCCAAATGCAGGACGGGTCATCAGCAGCTGATTGTGCTTCTGCTCCTGTCCGGGGATAGCTACCAGAGGGAAATCACCGATTTCCAGTACGGTACAGTCTGCGGTCAGACCGGTCTGAACTCTTGCGGAAACGGTAGGTCCGAGGTCACGTCCGATTGCGGTAGCGCCTACCAGAACGATCTCAGGCTTATATTTTTCAATGACAGATGCCAGTGCATGTGCATAAGGCTCGGTTCTGTAGGTCTCCAGTTCAGGATCATCTACAAGGATTACCTTGTCTGCACCATACTCAGCCAGCTTATCAGCCAGTCCTTTTACATTATAACCGATCAGAACCGCGGTTACCTCGGTTGCAAGCTTCTCAGCCAGCTCTTTACCTTTGCCGAGCAGCTCCAATGCGATACCGCTGACCTCATTGTCTACCTGCTGGGCGAACACATATACACCCTTGTATTCTTCAATATTATTGGTTACCATGGTTTGCCTCCTATATTAGATGATGTGCTTTTCTTTGAATTTAGCCACAATGTAAGCTGCTCCGTCTTCGGGGGAATCGGGAACGATCTTCTCGCCTGCGCCCTTACGTACTTTATCGGATGCTTTTGCGATCTTGGTAGGAGATCCCTTCAGACCAAGGTTGCTGTCATCAACATCTTTCAGATCAGCTCTGCCCCAGGTAGTGATCTCTGCCTTGCAGGCATCGAAGATTCCGCCGGGAGTCATGTAACGGGGCTTATTCAACTCGGATAATGCAGTGATCAGGCAAGGCATCTTAGCTTCTACTACATGATATCTGTCATCATACTGTCTCTGAACGATTACCTTGTCTCCCTCTACTTTGATATCCTGTGCATAGGAGATTACGGGGATTCCGAGATGCTCAGCGATCTGAGGACCAACCTGTGCGGTATCGCCGTCGATAGCCTGACGTCCGGTAATGATCAGATCATAATCGATATTTCTCAGTGCACCTGCGATGGTAGTGGAAGTAGCCCAGGTATCTGCACCACCCAGTACTCTGTCGGTAACCAGGATGGCATTGTCAGCACCCATAGCCAGAGCCTCACGGAGGGCATCTGCCGCCTTGGGAAGACCCATGGTCAATACGGTAACTTCTGCGCCGAACTCATCCTTCAGCTTCAGTGCGGCTTCCAGACCAGCCTTATCATCGGGATTCATGATAGCAAGCATTGCGCCTCTGTCAAGAGTTCCGTCAGGATTGAATTTAACACCGCCCTTGGTATCGGGCACCTGCTTAATACAAACAACAATCTTCATTGTATTTTCTCCTTACTTTTCTAATTATTCATTCAACAACGCTTACTTCAACAGATCTGCGGAGATAACCATTCTCTGAACTTCGGAAGTACCCTCGTAGATCTCGGTGATCTTGGCATCACGCATCATACGCTCTACTTCGTACTCTCTGATGTAACCGTAACCACCGTGCAGCTGGACAGCCTTGGTCGTAACTTCCATAGCAACCTCGGCAGCATACAGCTTAGCCATAGCAGCTTCTACAGAATAAGAGATCTTAGGATTGGTCTTGTACTCGTCCTTCTTGCGTGCAGCCTTGTATACCAGCATCTTAGCAGCCTCAACCTTAGTAGCCATATCAGCCAGCTGGAACTGTGTATTCTGGAATCCGGAAATGGACTTTCCGAACTGTTTTCTCTCCTTGGTGTAAGCAACGGTTCTCTCCAGAGCGCCCTCTGCGATACCCAGCGCCTGGGAAGCGATACCGATACGTCCGCCGTCCAGAGTATGCATTGCGATCTTGAAGCCTGCGCCCTGCTTGCCCAGCATATTCTCCTTGGGGATACGGCAGTCGGTGAAGATCAGCTCATAAGTGGAAGAACCCTTGATACCCATCTTCTTTTCCTTGGTACCGAAGGTAAATCCGGGAGTGCCCTTCTCAACGATAAAGGAAGAGATCTCCTTCATCTTTCTGCCTCTCTTCTCTACGATACCGGTAACTGCGATCACGATATAAACATCAGCTTCTTTACCATTGGTGATGAAGCACTTGGATCCGTTGATGACCCACTCATCGCCATCCAGTACAGCCTTGGTCTGCTGCCCCTGGGCGTCGGTACCTGCACCGGGCTCGGTCAGGCCGAAAGCACCGATCTTGCGGCCGCTTGCCAGGTCGGGAACATATTTCTGCTTCTGCTCTTCGGTACCGAAGGTCATGATAGGATCGATACACAGAGAGGTATGTGCGGATACGATAACGCCTGTGGTTGCACAGACCTTGGAAAGCTCTTCAACACACATAGCATAGGTCAGGGTATCACATCCCTGTCCGCCGTACTCCTTGGGAACGGGAATTCCCATAAAGCCGTACTTAGCCATCTTCTCTACGGTCTCTCTGGGGAAGGTTTCGGTCTCGTCAACTTCCTGTGCAAGAGGTTTTACTTCGTTCTCGGCGAACTCTTTGAACAGCTGTCTCGCCATCTCATGCTCTTTGGATAATGTAAAATCCATGATGTT
>CAKRRS010000086.1 GCA_934394665.1 uncultured Acetatifactor sp.
GATTTGAACCCTCGCGCCGCTATTAACGACCTGCACCCTTTCCAGGGGTGTCCCTTCAACCTCTTGGGTACTTCTCCAGATAGTTGACTCTTAATTGATTTTAAGTTGTCGGCGGAGAGATATACTGCCAATGTATGGCGTTCCATATATCAACAGTTGGTCGTCTGAATCAGTCCTCCCAACTACTCCCAGCGGAGAGAGTGGGATTCGAACCCACGCGCCCTTGCGGACAAACGGTTTTCAAGACCGCCTCGTTATGACCACTTCGATATCTCTCCGAATGTGTGTCGTCAGTGTCTCACCTGACGACAAAAGCTATTCTAACAAAAAGGAGTATTATTGTCAACACATTTTTACACAATTTTTAATTTATATTTTTTTGATGTAGAAAAGCCCCATTTTATCAGCATTTGAGGCTTTTCCTTTTTTCGTAAAGATACAGTATTTTCTACAAATTGTTTCCGGCAGTTCAAAATTGTTACAACTATTTATACAAATTTATTGTCAGCTGTTTTCTTTCCCGCAAGGTAGAGCTCCCAATCCGTCATATGCTTCTCCATATTAGTGATGAGAACCACTTTACTGTCCCTTTCCGAATACGTTACTTCTCTCTGCCATTGATAGAAATGCGGTCCGTCTCCCAGATTACGTACGTATCCCATCAGACGTTTCAGGCAAAAAACTGTCTCCCCGACATCCGTAAGGCAATCATTGGCATAGAAGCCACTCCATTTTCCGTGTTCTCTGTCTCTCATGGAAATATCAGCCTCCTCAAAAGCTTCTGCTGCATCTCCCAAGAGGAAAAACGCCTTTTTATATTGCTTGTGACTATAAGCCCGAAAAGCTTTTGCGAATAAAATGCATCCATGCAGGCAATGCCGGTGTATTTTCATCTGCAGTACCAGAGAATCCTTCCATAGTTCGTTTTCTGTAACACGCCCGCATCTGTCGGATAATGCTTCCACTTCAGAAAAAGCGATGCTGCATTTTCCCTCAAACCACGCCATCTGTTCTCCGAAGGTATCTTCTCCGGCACACCAGAACAATTCTTTCACCGGCTCTGTGGCTCCATCTTTCATCCAGCCGCAGACAAAATCGCGAACAGTATAGTTATAGAATTGTTCCCCTGCGTGTTCATCTTCTCTGTCTCCGAAAGAAATCATTACTTCCGGATAAGTCCGGATGCACGCTTCCATATCTGTAAACTGCTCCTGTGTACAGCTGTCACAGTAATATTCTCTCACATATGCTTTCCTGTGCTCTGGAGCGGATAAGTAATCTTTCTTCCATAGATTTGCAATAAAAGAAAGCGGATATACATGAGGTTTGATGTTAGATGCATTAATGAGCCACAATTCTGTAATTCCATGTGTCATGGCATCTGTAAGTTCTCTTTCTACGAATTCCATGGAATTCGGCAGCATAGTAATATGGTTTGCTGCCTGCAGATCATAGAATGACACATGATAGTAAGTTCCATGATGCCACTGTTGTTCCTCTCTCCCGGGCAATGCCGGGATCCTCGGATTATGATTTCCCTGGCGTCTGGACACCATCTTACCGTAACCGTTATCTCCCCAGACCAGGATCACATCTTCCGGGATCTGAAGACATCCCTCTCTGTACAGCTCCAGGATTTCTCCATACAGATTTGTGCAGAATACAGCGTCAGGAATCTGTTCCCGTACCATATCATACTGTTTTTTCATGATGCTGCCGATCAGTGCCCCTCGTTTTTCCTGTGTGTCAAAGGCAGGATCATTCTCCCAGAATGGTGTATCTCCCTGACCGCGGAATCCGATATTCCAGACGACCTCTTCCTCTTTCTGCCTTTCGATGGCTGTTCTCCAAAGATGTTCAAACAAGTCTGCATGTTTTAAATAGGAGGGTTCCAGATCCGGATATGCCCGCAGAAACATTTCTGCCCCCAGCGGTTCCGCATGATGATGTGTGACCATTAATCCCATGGCAGACGCGATCGGAGCATAGATTTCTGCATTTTTATCCGTTCCGGGGATTACAAGATTGCCTCCACAGCGAAGCAATGCCTCGAACACCATTTCCCAGGGATATTCCCTTGATACTCCGGCATCCCACCGGTTGATAAGGACTTCATCATTGATGAACCAGCCACGGTATTTGATCCGGTACGCTTCCGGCTGATAGCGGCCGCAGGGGATCTCCACGTAACGTTTTCTCTCCGGCTGCCGGTCATTCCAGAACCAGAAAGGAAGAATTCCCAGGTATTTTTCACTTAACAGATTGAATGCATAAATAAAGGAACGCGGTTCTGATCCATGGATCACAATTTTCTCTTCCGTTACTTCTATCTCATACTGTTCTCTGCCCAGTTCCTTTTTCCGTAAAACGATAACGCCCTTTTCTATACCGGAGGATAGGAATGTCATCGAAAGGTCTCTTCGAAAACGCATACATGCTTTTTGTATTGCTGTGTTCTCTCCTGCTTCGTTTTTTATATCAATACCGGCATTTAATCTAAAGTTCGCCATGCTCTTCATCCATCCTTAAATCTTTCTGTTTGCAGATTTCATTTTCCGGTATCATTATATATTCTCATATTGTGATTCACAATGTGCAAAAAAACCTGTTTCACTGACAAAATTTGTCCTTGAAACAGGTTCTTCTTTGCTTTCGGCAATCAATCAAAGCTTCAGATCATCAATCAGAAGATCCGCATAGATTCCACCGATCTCTTTCAATCCCTTCGCTATCAGCGAAGCAAAATTCACTGCACCGTCATAGCGCAGATGTGTATTATCCTCAGATTTCTCCGGGTGTGTTTTGTATTCACCCTCCGGGAAGAACATATACCATCTTCTGCTGTTTTTCTCGCCGGCTTTTTTCAGTTCCATGCGGCTCATGCTGTAAAGGTCTACCAGAGGCACATTATTTTTCTCTGCGGTCTGTTTCATCGCAGCCACATAGTCGGAATGCGCACCGATCCCTAAATGTTTCTCATCCATGAAACATCTGCGCTCCAAAGGCGTGATCAATACAGGATAAGCGCTGTGGTCTCTGGCTACACAGATAAAAGTCTCCAGATTTTCCATATAAGTAGAAAACGGTTCGGTATATCTGGTGGGATCCTCTTTTTTTTCATCATTGTGTCCAAACTGGATGAACAGGAAGTCTCCCGCGCTAATCTGCTGCGCTATCGCTTCTAATCTCCCCTCATCCATAAAGTTCTTAGTGCTTCTGCCATTCTTGGCATGGTTACATACCTGATACTCATTTTTCACAAACAAAGAAAATACCTGACCAATGCCGGTCTGCGGATAGGTGGTGTAGTCATTGGTCTGGACTGTGGAATCTGCAGCCCAAAAAATTCTGTTCATTTCTGCCCTCATTTCTGCGCTTCCCCTGCGCATCCGTCATCCTGCAATACAGGAAACATGTTTTTGGATTTCTCTTGAAATACAACACAAGGGAAACCGAAGTTTCCCTTGTCTAAGTCTAAATACATGCGAGAAGAAAATTACTCCTTAACAGCGCCGATATTAACACCCTTTACGAAGTATTTCTGCAGGAAAGGATACAATGCCATGAAAGGAAGGATTGCACATACGATCGCTGCATAGAACAGAGTGTTCTGGGATACCGAATACTGTGTAGTAGGGGTATCACCATCCATGATCATATTACGTAACTGATACTGGAAGTTAACCTGATCAGGATTGGTAATATAGATCTTAACGGTAGAATAGTCATTCCATACGGTAACTGCGAACATCAGACCGATGGAAGCCAGAGCTGCTTTGGACAGAGGAAGCACGATCTTGAAGAAGATTCCCATAGGGGAACATCCGTCGATCTCGGCCGCCTCGAACAGGCTGGCAGGTATTCCTTCGAAGAAGTTACGCATCAGTACCAGGTTGTACACGTTCATACCGTGCTTTACAACCAGGATCCACATGCTGTTAACCAGGTGTAACTGCTTCATTACCAGGTACTCGGGGATCATACCACCGGAGAAGATCATGGTAAACAGAAGGAAATATGCGAAGAAGTTACGTCCGGGCATATCAAACTGGATCAGTACATAACCGCCCAGGGTGGACAGGAGCAGACCAAGGAAAGTACCAAGCACCGTAGTGATAACGGAGTTGATGAAAGGTCTGTACAGTCTCTGGGTATGAATGATGGTCTTATAGCCATCTAAGGTAAAATCCTCCGGCCACAGTCTGAACTGGTATACACCCACAGCATTGAAGGAGTCTACTACTACCTTCCAGATAGGTACCAGAACCAGGAGGCCGATCAGAATAAATACGATGTAGTTTACAATATCGAATACATGAACCTTTTTCTTAGGTTTACGATAAGCTGTCTTTGCCACGTTTAACACCTCCTATACAATGCCACGGCCACGGGTCTTCTTACTAGCCCAGTTACATATCAGTACCAGAACACAGCCAACCAGGGACTTGAAGAGACCAACTGCTGTAGAGTAACCATAGTTCGGCAGAGCGATTGCGAATGTCTGACGATAAATATAAGTAGAAATAACATCAGACACACTGTATACCGCATTGTTGTACAATACGAATACGGACTCGAACATGTTCATAACCTTAGCAAGGTTCAGGATCAATACAGTGATAATCGTATTGGACAGTGCAGGCAGCGTTACGAAACGCATCTTCTGCATACGGGTTGCACCGTCGATATCAGCTGCTTCATACAGCTCCGGGTTGATACCTGCCAGAGTAGCCAGGAAGATAATGGTTCCCCAACCGGTCTCTTTCCAGATGTTGATAATGTAGAAGATCGGTCTCCACCATGCAGTGCTTGCCAGGAAATAAATTCCCTTGGCATCCGGTGCCAGAATGCCCCAGTCACGCAGCAATCCGTTTACCAGACCGGTAGAGGAAGGAGACAGGAACAGGCTGAAGATAGATGCAACTACTGCCCAGGACATAAAGTGGGGCAGATATATGATAGTCTGCAAAGTTTTCTTTGCAAAGAGATTTCCCATTTCATTTAAGAAGATTGATACGATAACCGCAGTGAAGGTCGTGATCAATAACTTCATGATACTCAGTTCCAATGTGTTCCTGAAGGCACTCCAGAACGCATCAGTCTTAAACATACTATAAAAGTGCTTAAGTCCCACAAAAGTAGGCGCACCTACAGGCTTGTAATCGTAGAATGCATAACGAATACCAAGCATGGGCCAGTAATACATGATCAAAATGAATATAAATACAGGCAGGAACATTATATAATAGCCTCTGTTATTCCAGATCCGGAGACCCAAAGGCTTGTGACGTACTTCTACGCCGGTGGATGTGGTGATTTTCTTTTTCTTGCTCATACCATCCCTCTTCCTTTCAACTTCATCTCACACATTCTTTTCTCTCTAAAAATCCTGCCCCGTGGTCTTTTCATCCCATCGGGACAGGATAATTATATCATGTTTTTGTAGCTTCTGCTACTATATTTCAGATATTATTACTGATTCAGTTCAGCTAAGCACTGATCAATGATGGAACCAACAGTGTCAACGTAGGTCTGCATAGCTGCATCTACATCACCACCGTCAACTACTACAGAAGTGATAGCTGCCAGCTTAGCATCATAGATGGTACCGGACTCGTTGGTGTAGGTCTCAGAGGTAGGAGACTGAGGAGCATCCTTGCAGTTCTCGGTGAAGAACTTGTTACCTTCTGCAGCCAGGCTGGAGATATCGTTAAAGCCGTTGTCCAGAGAGCAGATAACCAGAGCGGGATCCATAGCGTTCTTCTTCCATACGGAGTTAGGATCGTTAGGAGACTGCTTTAAGTGGAACTGACCGTCTTCGTACTCGTAGGACTTCTCTTTGTCAGTACCTGCATTGATGGTGAAGCTTTCAGCCTTGGTAGACCAGTGAACATCCTCTGCACCGTAGGTCCACAGTGTCTGCACCTTGTCACCATCCATCATGGTCTCGATGAATGCATCGAAGATAGCCTGCTCACGGGAATTGTCGCCGTCACCGTCATCAATGATAACCCATACAGGAGCTTCTCTGTTCAGGTAAGCGCCAACCTCAGCGATAGGAGCCAGCTCAACCAGCTTCTCGTCAACACCGTTCTTGATCAGGTTATCGGTCAGAGTCTGATACCAGGAACCTGCCCAGTATGTGAATACACCTGAAGAACCGGTCTGATCGTTGGAGAACCATTTCTCACGAGCGATCTTGGTGGAAGCGGTCAGGGTCTCAGGATCGATAGCGCCATCCTTGTAAGCCTGCTGTAATCTTAACAGAGCTGCCTTGGTAGCATCGGTCTGGAATCCATCGTACCAGGTACCATTCTCATCCTGCAGGATTGCGGGATAAGAATCCTGCCAGAACTCAGGCAGATAGTTTACATAAGGAGCTTCGTTACCAACGAAACCAGCTGCGATAACACCATAGGTATCACCGGTTACGCCGTTGCCATCGGGATCTTCGTTGTGGAACTTTAACAGCATGTTGTAGTAATCATCATAAGTCTTGATGTCTTCAGCCTTCAGGCCAACTGCATCTAACCATGCCTGCTTAACGTAAGTAACACATCCATTACCATAGGTAGGAGCGAAGCCATACAGATGACCTTCCTCATCCTTCAGCTTCTCATTGATCTCAGGCAGGATCAGGTGAGACTGGAATTTAGCGTTTGCATATGCTTCGGACATATCCCACAGCAGACCGGTAGGTGCATACTGTTTGAACATATCTGCACTCATGATCATTACATCAGGATAGTCACCGCCTGCGAACAGACGACCTACTGCATCGGTATAACCGGAGTGGTCTAACTGCTGGATATTCATCTTAATAGGATGACCGATTGCTTCGGATACTGCATCATCCCACTGCTGAACGAATTCAGCCTGGCCGTTATCAGTGGTTGCGGTCAGAGTACCATTAACTACTACGTTAATCTCCTCCAGGTTGTAAGCTTCGGTAGAAGCTGCTGCGCTGTCAGTTGTTGCTGCTGCGCTGTCGGTAGATGCTGCAGGAGCATCGTTGCTGCTTCCGCATGCTGCTAAGGAAGCTACCATAGCAGATGCTAAAAGTACGGATAATACTTTTCTCTTCATTTTGTTCCTCCCTAAATATTTGGAATCATGATTTGTCATGGGGTCATTCCCTTGACTTGCCCTCACCTTATCATCTGGCTCCATGAAAAACAAGTTACAATTTTTGCGTTCGGGTGCAAATTTTGACAACCGGTTCTGCAAACCCTTGATTTTACTGCATTCTTTGAAAGCACTTACATTTTGTATTTTTTAATTTGAAAGGGGTTACATCTTGCTTCCCTTGTCAATAACTGATACAATAGACATGGTTTATTCGGTATATTATCTAAAAAAATTGAGACGTGGGAGTGATCATGAATGATTTTTAATAAAAAAGAAGACCTTTCTGATACAAATTATACAAACCATAACAGTACTTTAATGCTGAAAATGGTAACCTCTTACAGTATTTTCTTACTTATCATCCTTGTTTTGTTCATTTTTTTATATCGTTCCACGATAAATAACGCACGTAATTCATATAATCAGCAGAACGAAACAACGCTGATCAGTAATGTGGAACTGTTTGAAAGCGATCTGAACATTATGGAGGTGTATTGCCGGCAGCTTTTACAGAACGATACCTTCCGTAAGGTCATGAATTATCAGAATACCTACTATCCTTTTACGGAGCTGGGGAATGAATTACAGAATTCTCTGGCGACAAATGTGTATGCGGAAGCACTTCTTCCGTTAAAAGAGTCCTTTGTCTATTTTCCGGAGACAGACTATGTATTGAATCCTACCTATTTTATATCTGCGAAGCGGTTCTATAACTGGATCCAGAAGTACCCTTCTGCCGAAAAGGAACTGTGGCACTCCTACATGACGGAACCGGAATACAAGAACCGCTTTCTTCCCATGGATCAGTTCATGCCAAATTACAGCGAAAAATACTATATGTATATCATCGACCTGAATGATCTCTACTATATGGATGCCAATGCAAAGGTATGCTTTATCTTCGAACAGGATAAAATGGCGGATCTGTTCGACTGTGTACAGATGGATGGGGATAATTTTCTGGCGGTGACCGCAGAAGATGGCTCCAACGTGCTTATGATAAATACCCCGGACAGCATTTCCGAAGAAATGCTGGATTCCCTGGACTTTAATAAGGGATATGCCCAGGTCCGTCTGAACGGTCAGTCCTTTACTTTGGGAAAATACCTTTCAGATAGCACCGGTTATTCTTATTATTTCAGTTTTCCTCCCTATCAAGTGACCGGGGGGCTTGGAGGCACACAGTTATTTTTTATTTTACTGGCAATGTTTGCACTGGTGATCGGCGGTTCTCTGGTATATTATTTTTCCCGCCGCAATGTGCGCCCGATCATTGAACTCGGTCAGGAGCTGCAGACCGCGGTAGAGGTTCAGAAAAATCTGCAGGAAGTCGTAGACAGCCAGCGTCCGATCATCTGTACTTCTTATGTCAGACAACTGTTGTCCGGTACCGCAACCAGTGAGGATGAAGTTGACTATATAGGTCAATACCTGAATATCGGTGAATCTTCTTATTATAATGTGTTATACATTGTTTACTATAATAACTTTGGCGATGCCACAGATACCACTGCGCTCCCAGGCGGTGTGGAATCCATGGAAGAACTGGAGAAAATCATCGAAACAGCTTTAGAGAATTTCTTCGGCGGTCCGCTCTTTTATTTCAGTCCTTCGGAACGTACCTATGCGGTTCTTCTGCATTGTACGGAGGAAGAGGATAAAGATCTGATTCTGAAGATCAATAATTGTATTCTGCGTCTGCATGATTATCTGTTGGATACTTATGATATCTGGCTGTTCGCCGGAATCGGACGCGACACGGATTCCCTGATGAACGTATGGGAATGCTATCAGCAGGCTTCCGAAGCCGTAAGCTATACGACGAAGAACTATATTTTCTTCCCGTATGAATTTATCAAAAAGGATTCCAATGTGTTCTATTATCCGCCGGAGATCTCGACCAAACTGATCCACTTCATCTCCACCGGAAATACGCCACAGGTACTTGAACTCTTCAACCTGATCCATCAGGAGAACATCGAGGAACGTTCCCTGCCGGTAAATCTGTTGAAATATCTGCTGTCCGATATTCGGAACACTTTGTTGAAAGCAAGATTTGCACTCCATCCGGATGCAGATCCTGAAGCAGTAAAAATACTGGACGAGCGTTTTAATGAGCATCTGACCTTCAAGCTTTGCGAAGATCTGGCGTTGTCGCTGTGTAATCTGTTCAGCAATAAAGAAGACGATACGACATTATCTGCTACAATTGAGAAATATATCAAGGAGAATTACCAGGATCCTTCTCTGGGATTAAATAAGATTTCCGATGAGTTTCAGATTTCGGAGAGTTACTTCTCTCATATGTTTAAGGAAAAGACCGGCGTGAATTTCTCGACGTATCTGGAAAATATCCGTATGGCCGAGGCTGCCCGTCTGATCAAGGAGACCGATATCAGTCTGAATGAATTATATATCGCCGTCGGATATAATAATTCCAATACCTTCCGACGTGCCTTCAAGAAGGTATACGGTGTTACCCCCAGTGCCATGCGGGAAAAATGATGTAAGCAACCGGAAAACAGCCGGTGCATTCCGGAGGAATCAATCCTCCAGAAATGCCTCGGCTGTTTTCATATCTTCCGGTGTTGTAATTTTAATGTTTCTGTAAGAAGCCTCCACCAGCTTCACTCTCGCTTCCGTGAACATTTCCACCACGCTGGCATCATCCGTCACCTGGATGCCCTGCTCCTGCATTTTGGGAAGTCTGTTGCGTAATCGTTCATACGCCTGCAGGATCAGACTGGTCTCAAATACCTGTGGTGTCTGGATATTCCAGACAGTTCTGCGATCCGGCGTAGACAATGCGAACCCTTCGGTGTCGCTGATTTTCACAGTATCCTTGCTCTGAACCGCTGCCACACATGCCCGATACAAAACTGCAGCCTCATACGTGTCTTTCAGAATCTTCTCTGTCAGAAAGGGTCTGGCGCCGTCATGAATAAATACATATCCATGCTCATTTGGCACCTTCAGCCTGCCATCGGCGATCAGCTGTAATGCTCTCCCCACCGATAAATATCTCTCAGTTCCTCCCGAAGTAATGATATTTACCTTGGAAAAATGATATTTTTGCACAATTTCTTCCCGGACATAGGGAATGTCCTGTTCCGCTGTCACCAGAATGCAGTCATCGATGATCTCCGACTGTTCTAGCGCCTGTAACGCATACCAGATCAATGGTTTTCCTTTTAGGGGAAGGAACTGTTTTGCAACCGCCGCATGCATTCTGCTTCCGCTGCCGGCTGCCAGAACGATTGCGGTACATCTGGGTTTCCCACTTTCTTCTTTTTTCTGTTCTTCTGCCACTCTGTCTATCATATTCTGTCTGTCTTTCTGTGTCGTTTTATTGCTTTCCCGGCTTCCCGTTAAATCGGTCACTGTTTCTGTCTGATGCTATCTGTTTTTATCGTTCACCCAATTTCAGGTTCGGTACGGCATTCAGGTCATAGCCGCTGCGTACGCCCTTAATATACTCATAATAACCTGCCACACCGATCATTGCCGCATTATCGGTACAGAAGATCGGAGACGGATGATAAAATGCAATATTTCTCTTGCCGCATTCTTCTTCAAAAGCGGCACGCAGAGAAGAATTGGACGCAACGCCACCGGCAATTGCAAATTTATGCAATCCATAAGCCTTCACCGCATGAAGGGAATGGCTGACCAGAACATCTACTACCGCTTTTTGGAAAGAAGCAGCCACATCCGCCTGGCAGATCGGTTCTCCTTTCATCTCACAGCTGTTCAGATAATTCAGCACTGCGGATTTCAGTCCGCTGAAGCTGAAATCATACGCATTCTCTGCCACTGCGGCTCTGGGGAAATGAATTGCGTCCGGATTGCCCTCTTTCGATACCTTATCGATTTTGGGACCACCGGGATATCCCAGGCCGATGGCCCGGGCGACTTTATCAAAAGCCTCTCCGGCAGCATCGTCTCTGGTCCGTCCGATGATCTCATACTCTCCGTAATCCTTCACCACTACCAGATGGGAATGTCCTCCGGAAGCCACCAGACAGATAAAAGGAGGTTCCAGCTCCTTATTTTCTATAAAGTTTGCGCTGATATGTCCTTCGATATGATGCACCCCTACCAGAGGGATCCCTGTTGCAAAACTGATAGCCTTTGCTTCAGATACTCCCACCAAAAGGGCGCCGACCAGACCGGGACCATAAGTTACAGCAATCGCTGTGATATCGTCTAACGTCACATGGGCATCCGCAAGTGCCTGTTCGATGACCTGATTGATCTTTTCGATATGCTTACGGGATGCGATCTCCGGTACCACACCACCATACAGG
>CAKRRS010000087.1 GCA_934394665.1 uncultured Acetatifactor sp.
TCAAAGTACGCCCGCTAAGTACCGGCGTCTGTTTACGGTCAGCTTATTCTTATATGCAACCGGGGCTACTGGTTTACGGAAAGCTTTTGTACCAAAGTGCCCCAAAAGCACCAAAAAAGTACAAAAACATAGCTTTTTGCATTTGAAAACAGTATTATTTTCTCAAAAACATGATTACCCTTCCGTTTGGTACAAAAAATTTAATTTTTTCTAGTTTTTTGTATCAGAAAAGTAATTTTATGCCAATTTGCGAAAAACGTTTTTAAAGCAAAATTCAGGAATGCTCAAGAAAACAGGACTCCCAGAACGGACAGAATGCCTTCTGGAAGCTGTTTGTCGGAGAGTGTTGATATTCCCTTAAGAAGTGGTCGGGAAACAGGGAGGAGCGAACACGATGTTCGCGACAGCCGATTCGCGCCATGGATGGCGCGTGTAGGCGACCCGTCCCTCTACCATATATGATATCCACTTCTTTAGGGAATTCACACTCGGAGACGTTACAGCTGCCAGAAGGCATTCTGTTCGTTCCGGGAGTCCGTCCCTTTTGCTTAATTAACTTGCCATTTTAATCGTATATCTTACTTCAATTTCCAGATATCTCTGTTGTACTCCGCAATGGTTCTGTCGGAAGAGAAGAATCCGGCCTTGGCGATATTCACCAGCATCATCTTCTTCCATTTCTGCTGGTCCTCATAATCAGCGAATGCCTGATCCTTGACTTTGATGTAGTCTTCCAGATCGAGCAGCGTCATGAACCAGTCTTTGTTCAGCAGTTCGTTGTACAGGCGCTCCAGATTCTCCTTTTTGCCGACCTTAAGAACTTCCTTGCTGACGATGAAGTCCACTGCCTCTTTGATCACAGGGCTCTTCTTATAGTAGTCTCTGGACACATAATCTGCCTTCTCGTAGTGCTTGATGACAGTATCGCTGTCCTGACCGAAGATATAGATATTGTCATCGCCTACCAGTTCATGGATCTCTACGTTTGCACCATCGCTGGTACCCAGCGTTACGGCACCGTTCAGCATGAACTTCATGTTACCGGTTCCGGATGCTTCCTTGGAAGCCAGAGAAATCTGCTCGGAAATATCACAGGCAGGGATCAGCTTTTCAGCATAGCTTACATTATAGTTTTCAACCATTACCAGCTTCATGTAAGGACTGACTTCAGGATCGTTGTTGATAATGTCAGACATTACCAACAGGAGATGAATGATATCCTGTGCGATCACATAAGCAGGTGCAGCCTTGGCACCGAAGATGAAGGTTAACGGGGTAGAAGGCTTCTTGCCACCCTTGATCTCCAGATATTTATGAATAATATACAGTGCGTTCATCTGCTGACGCTTATACTCATGCAGACGCTTTACCTGAATGTCGAAGATGGAATCCGGATTCAGTTCCACACCTTCCTTTTCCTTGATATAAGATACCAGTTCTGTCTTCTTGGTCTTCTTAATATCGTAGATGGCATCCAGTACGGCCTGATCCTCCTTATGCTCCAGAAGCTTCTGCAATTCATCGGCGTCCTTCTTGTAGCCGTCACCAATGGTCCGGCTCAGGAAAGCTGCCAGTTCATGGTTGCAGGACAGCAGCCATCTGCGGAACGTAATACCGTTGGTCTTGTTGTTGAATTTTTCAGGATAGATCTTGTAAAAATGGTTCAGTTCGCTCTGTTTCAGGATCTCGGTATGAATGGCAGCCACACCGTTGACGCTGTAACCATAGTGGATATCGATATGTGCCATATGCACTCTCTTATCCTTGTCGATGATCTGTACCTTTTCATCTTTGTATTTCTTTGCCACACGGTCGCTGAGCTCTTTGATAATGGGAACCAGCTGGGGCACTACTTCCTCAATGTAAGCCAGAGGCCATTTTTCCAGAGCTTCTGCCAGAATGGTGTGGTTCGTATAAGCACAGGTACGGCTTACGACATCAATGGCTTCATCCATGGTGAAGCCTTCCTCGGTGGTCAGGATACGGATCAGTTCGGGGATAACCATGGTCGGATGGGTATCATTGATCTGAATCGCTACATGCTCCGGCAGGGTATGCAGGTCATAACCTTTTTCCTTCACTTCCTTCAGGATCAGCTGCGCACCGTTACATACCATGAAGTATTCCTGGTAGATACGAAGCAGATTGCCTGCCTCATCGGAATCATCGGGATACAGGAACAGGGTCAGGTTCTTCTCAATGGCTTCCTTGTCAAAGGTAATGCCCTTCTTTACCAGACTCTCATCGACGGTCTCTACATCAAACAAATGCAGCTTATTCAGTCCGTTTTCATAACCTACGACATCAATGTCATAAAGTACAGAGGTTACCTTGCGCTTGCCAAATGCCACTTCGAACTTCGTGCCGGTATTGTTCAGCCAGGAATCCTTCTGGATCCAGTCATTCTTCTCCGCATTCTGCAGATGATCCTTGAACACCTGCTTGAACAGGCCGAAGTGATAATTCAGACCGATGCCGTCTCCGGGATATCCCAGGGTAGCGATAGAATCCAGGAAGCAGGCTGCCAGTCTTCCTAAGCCTCCGTTACCCAGAGAGGGTTCCGGTTCTGCCTCTTCGATATCTGCCAGGTTCTTACCGTTCTTCTTCAGGATCTCGTTCAGTTCTTCATAGATTCCTAAGTTGATCAGGTTGTTGGATAACAGCTTACCGATCAAAAACTCCATGGAAATATAGTATACTTTCTTATCTCCGGTGATCACAGGAGTCTCTGCCATTTTCTCTTTTGTCAGCTGCAATACGCCGGTATACAGCTGGGCATCGGTGCAGGCACTGATGTTCTTGCCATATAATTTTCCGGTGATCTCGTTTAAATTCTGCTCTAAATTCATTTCAATCCTCATTTCTGCGCACGCCTTTTACGCATAACGAGTTTGTGTCGAGTGCGCGCAGACACAAATCTCGCGTGTGAAAGTTGATTTTCACACTATGCTCCATTGTGCACGATTGTTTTCTTTTTGAAAAGGGAAATGCATCGTGCTGCGTTCCTTTTCATTCTGTTTTTTCGATCGTATACTGATTTTTTACCCTTCCACTCCGTAATTATAGGGTATTTCATGTATTTCTTTCTCTTACAATACACAGGATAGCATAGGAAAACGTTTTCCGCAACCTTTTCTTTTATTTTTCCCTATTTTTGTGCAAAATAGCTTAACAGATAATGTCCTTATAGTACATTTTCACGATGCTATGCGGCATGACTACCTGATGACCTTCTCCGCCGTTCATCAGCTGGTGAACCTCTTCCACTGCTCTGCTGGAAATAGTGTAAAAGTCCTGTCTTATGGTATTCATCTGCTTACCGACATATCCCATCAGGGTAATGCCGTCGAAACCGCACACCGGGCGGAATATGTCCATATCGATCAGCGCATTCATGGCACCGATAGCCATCAGATCGGACGCGCAGACCACCACGTCTTTATTTTTCGCATATTTTAATGCCACATTTCTCGCTGTCAGCTCACTAAAATCCCCCTGTCTGACCATCATCGTCAGATCCAGATCCTTCACCAGGCGCTTCATACCTTTTAATCTCTGATCCGTAACATAGCCGTCTCTTCTGCCGGCGATATATAAGACACGCTTGCAGTTATCATCCAGCACCGTTTTCTTCGCCACATCATACTGTGCCTGTTCCTGGTCAATACTGATTGAGGTCGTTCTGGCATTGACAATTGGCGCATCCACTACGACGCAGGCAAACTGTTTTTCCCGAACCAGCTTTTGCAGTACTTTGTCTTCCTTTGACATGCCATAGATCACAATACCGGAAATGCTTTGTGACAAAAACGATCTGGTAATCTCCTCCGCCGTCATCCCTGCGATCATAGAGGGGAAAATAGTTACCACTTCCACATTCAGTTCTTTTGCTTTATCCAACGCTCCTACCAGATACTGCATGAAAATCTGGTCAATGGCCTGTGTCTGTCTATTCGGATCCAGTACCAGTGCAATTCTGCCAAACTGTTTGGAAGACAGTGCTGCGGCAATAGAGTTCGGGATATAATTCAGTTCCCTTATGGCATCCTGCACCTTTTTCTTCGTCTCTTCGCTGACATTCGGATAACCGTTCAAGACCTTGGATACTGTGGAGATTGCCACTCCCGCATGTTTTGCTACTTCTTTGATTGATACCATAAATCCCCCGTTCCGGACCGCCTGTTACTCAGCCCGTTTCTTTCTTAGCGCATGCAACTGCGACATGTTTCTATTTGACGTTCCATCCGATATTCTTTATACTATAATTGCATGTAGCAAAAAGGCACAGATCACCGGAAGACGATACCGTTTGTCAATCATGCAAGCGTGTTGACTTGCTTGCGCTCATGTTATCATACTATCGGGTAATCATCCGTAAGTCAATGTACAGCATTTACGAAATATAGCCAGAATTTTTGGAAAAGGTTTTCCGAAATAAGGAAGCAAAGTAAAGAAAGGGAACCGTCACCATGGCAGTCATCAAAAGCGTTGAAGAAAAATATATGAAAGAAGCTCTGAAACAGGCAAAAAAAGCCTATGCTCTGGGTGAGGTTCCTATCGGCTGTGTCATTGTGCACGAAGGAAAAATTATCGGTCGGGGATATAACCGTAGAAACACAGATAAAAATACGCTTGCACATGCAGAAATCACCGCCATCAATAAAGCAAGTAAATATATCGGGGACTGGCGTCTGGAAGAATGTACCCTCTATGTAACGTTAGAGCCTTGTCAGATGTGTGCCGGTGCCATTGTACAGGCCCGCATTCCCGAGGTTGTGATGGGCTGTATGAATCCCAAGGCCGGATGCGCCGGATCTATCCTGAATATCTTGGAAATGCCCCAGTTTAACCATCAGGTGAAGGTTACCCGGGGCATTCTCGGTGAAGAATGTAGTCAGATGTTAAAAACTTTTTTTGAAGAACTCCGTATCCGAAACAAACAGGAGAAAGCTGCAAAAAAGCTTTAAGCGATCTCTCGTAAGCTGTCTTCTTTTTGATTTTCCTGCTTTTGCTCCTTCTTTTTGTCTTTCCGCAGGTTAAGAATCATACGTCCTGTCTCATAGCATCCCAGCGGAAGATACATAATCATAAATACACAATAAGGAAAAACATACCGGCTCTTTGCTTCCCATAGAATGCTAAACAAGAATCCTCCAAAAATAGCGATCCACGGCAGCCACAGGGAAGTCGGGATATCCTTTTTCTTCCACCACATCAGTCCCAATGCCACCAGCGACATCACCCCTGCAAGATACAGCATACTTTGATAATAATTGGAAAGGTTCCATATCTTCTGTCGCGCCTGTCCATAATACAAATTTGTCAGAAATGCCGGCAGCGGTTTCTCGTCCTCAAAATCTTCCGTGGTCTCCAGTGCCGCATACATCGGTTCTATCCACTGACCTTCCAGCTTACTTTTGAAAAAATCACGTGCCATTGCCGGATCCTTTGCAAACTGTGCAAGTCTCTCCCGGATATATTCTTTTCCCTGCTGTGCCGCCGGTTCCTGTTGAAAATCATTTTCTGCAAAAAGCGCCTGATGATAGCGATTATAGACCCCAGCTCTTCCTTCCGTCTCCTGCAATCCCATGGCTACATACAGGATACTCGGAATCCCGATGCCACTCGGATAGCCGGAGCGGTATTCGTACATGACATCCACCGCTTTCAGAGCAACGGTTGCGGACAATATCACAACGATTCCCGTCAAAATATATTGCAGTTTTCTTTTCTTCAGGCAAAGCAACAGAGAATAGATTCCCACTGCGATAAGTACGATCAGCGTATTTCTGCGCGCCAGCGTTGCAATTGACGCAACCACTGCTGCCACAACCAGATATCTTTTCTGCGCAAAATGTTCGTAGGATGCGACTGCCCAGAACAAAATCGCGCTAAAGCTGATGCTGATAACATCTCCATAGATGTAAGGTAAATAGAGCAGGTATGGAACACAGCCTAACATCGCCATACAATACAGGATCCGGAATATGGCTTTGTCCGTGTTCAATTTCAGAAATCCGCAGCCTGCGCAGATCGTCAGTACCCACCATACGACATGCAGAATTTTTGCCGGTGTATAATTAAAATTGCCAAAGATGGCAAACAACATCTCGTATAAAAATCCCAGTCCTTTTTGGTGCTGCTGCATCCCCATATAGCCGCCGGAGCACAGCATAATAAAATTACCATCTCTGCAATAAGCCGAAAATGCTGTTGTGCTGATCTGATCCCCCACCGGATAATACGGGTTTTCCATCACATAAAATACACCAATAAAAAACGCGATCACGCAGGTCACGATCAGTGTGCAAATGCATAATTTTTCCTGCATGATTTTACTTTGCTTTTGCAGCAGCAGATCCATTCCGAAGGCAGCAAAAGCCGCGCATAGAAAAAGTAGTAGATGTTTCCAGGTCCTGTCTTTGACCAAGAGTCCTCTGGGTCTGAAATCCACAGCGCCATAATAGGAATATCGGCATGCCCAATAACTGAGCAATAGCATCATAAGCATCGTGCATACCAACAGTCCGCCCGTCAATAGGTAATAGAGTTTCTCACTTTTTTCCTGTTTACTTTGCATTCTCTTTTGTCAGCCTTTTTCTATTATAATGAAATTCTTCATAATGAGGTTCTTCTGTCAATTTTATACTTTCTTAAGATATTGCATATTCTAACGCTCATTATAGCACGCTGACACGTTTTCAGCAAGATAAACGCGGCTTAAGCCGGCTCGCTGTCATCTATGAAAGGCTCTGCTGCAAATGCTCTGCAGAATCGCTGCTTGACAAAAGCATGCAGAAACGATAAACTAAAAAAGCCGTATGTGTCGGGCTGCCATGTCATGGTGATGAAACTCGGTCTTACGCAATGGGAATCTACGAACCGTGTCAGGTTGGGAACAAAGCAGCACTAAGTAGAACCTTCCATGTGCCGTGAGGAAACTGGGTGGAGCTTTTGGTCATGGTCCGGCATGTACGGTTTTGATATTTGTATATTTTTTCAGGCATTCCAAAGCAATCAGATAAGAGGTCGTAAATTTGTCAATCGATATTGCATCCCATTTTTCAGTTTCCAACTGCATCGCATCAGATTCTGCCGGTTCTGTATCTCACTCCGGGGCATGGCTTCGGGAGATGATGTCTGACTGTACACTGTGCCCCAGAGCCTGCCACGCCAACCGGCTGGCAGGGCAGACAGGCTATTGCGGTCAGGCTACCGGAATCATAGCCGCCAGAGCTTCCCTGCACTACTGGGAAGAGCCCTGTATCTCCGGCGCTTCCGGTTCCGGCACGGTATTTTTCTCCGGATGTAATCTGAGATGTGTGTTCTGTCAGAATCACAATATCGCCATGGGGAAAGCCGGACGGTTGATTTCCCCGGAACATCTGGTGGAAATCTATCTGCAGTTACAGGAACAGGGGGCAAACAACATCAACCTCGTCACACCGACGCATTTTCTTCCGCAAATCGTCCTCTCTCTGGAATCCGCAAAAAAACAGGGACTTTCTATCCCTGTTGTATACAATACGGGCAGTTATGAATCTGTGGATGCTTTGAAACACTTGGAAGGGCTGATCGACATCTATCTTCCGGATCTGAAATATTTTTCTGCCGAATTATCGACTGCCTACTCTCACGCCCCGGATTATTTTTCCATAGCATGCCGGGCGATTGCAGAAATGTATCGTCAAATCGATGATCCGGTAATAGATGCGACTACCGGATTAATGAAGCGTGGGCTGATTGTGCGTCATTTGATTCTTCCCGGCCAAACAAAGGATTCCAAAAAAATACTCCGTTATCTTCATGAGACCTATGGGAATCATATTTATATCAGCATCATGAATCAATATACGCCCCTGCCCCAGGTCGCTGATATGGCTCCCTTAGACCGTACCGTCACAGCAGAGGAGTATGACCGCGTTCTTCGTTTTGCGGAGCGTATCGGTATCGAACGGGGATTTCGCCAGGAGGGTACTGCTGCCAGTGAAAGCTTTATTCCGGAATTTGACGAGCGAGGGCTGTAAGACATTACTATTTTTACAGCTCAACGGAAATCATATAGTAGCCAAAATCCCCCTCCCAGGCCGGCTCTCTGGCGCCTTCAAAGCTTTCAAAGCCGAACATTCTTGCTACTTGTTTTTCCCTCTCATAAAAGTTGCCCGGAACGCCTATGTAATATTTTACCTGTTCTGCCATGCTTTGGCGCATCAGCAGCAAATGTCTGTAATTATAATATCCATGAAGCAAAAAGCTGTTATGGGTCATCTGATAATATCTTTCCCGTAGTACCACGAAATCCTCAGGACCAACGGATAGGAATTCTCTCTCATCCCGAAAAGGATGGATATGAGGATAAATGCTGTTTAACTGCTCCCATTTGGTGTCCATCATGTGCAGGGCGGTTGCGGTATCTGCGGTGTCCTTGTCTTCGCGATTAGGATTTCTCAAATTTTGTGCTCTTTCCGTTTTTTCTGTTTCTTCTATCCCATTTCGCTCTTCCTTTGTTTTTGCGCTATTCGCTATCCTTGTAGCTTCTTTTATACTGCTTCGTTCAGTTGATAATAATATTTCCGCAGGTTTTTCCGCATCTTGTTTCTCCATTGGCAAATTTGTCACATGATTTCTCGGAAAATCTCCGCCAATTTCTTTGTTTTTATCCAGTGGAATCTTCACGCCGTATGGAAAGTCATCATTTTCTCTGCGATTCCATCTCTTTTCACAGGCAATTTTTCCCCCGACGGCAACAGTCTCTCCAACACTCTCGTCCCCACTTTCTTTCCTGAGATATATTTGTACAGGTACTTTGTCTATCCCTTTCATCCTATCAATGTGTAATGTTAAAATATATTCCTTATCCAGGCTGATCAGTCTGGCGTACCCTGCACTTTTCACACGCTGCCCATTTTCTCTGAGTTCCAGATAACTGATTTGTTTCCGGTATGACATAAAAATCCCCCTGCCTAAAATGTTTCACCGATTCCGTCTCATGTTTGGAACGATTACTACATTTTATTCAGGGGGTTGTCCTTAATATTCCTGATTGTCCAGATATTTCATATAATTTACGACCATTAATGCGATCTTAAAGGTCAGCGCATCGTCGAAGCTGCGCAGATCCAGTCCGGTACTCTTCTGAATCTTCTCTATACGATACACCAGCGTATTACGATGTACAAACAGCTGTCTGGAAGTCTCTGATACATTCAGATTGTTCTCGAAGAATTTGTTCAGGGTATTCAGCGTCTCTTCATCCAGATCCGTAGGCACATTATCTCCGAAGATTTCATCGATAAATATTTTGCACAGATTTACCGGCAGCTGATAGATCAGTCGTCCGATGCCCAAGGTACTGTACGCAATTACTTTCTTCTCCGCATAGAAGATTTTGCCTACATCCAGTGCCATCTTTGCTTCTTTATAGGACTTGGATACATCCTTCAGTTCCTGTACGACAGTACCGTAAGCTACCTTTACATCCAGCAACGCTTCTGCATTCATCATAGCTACAATCGTCTCTGCCAATTCATGTAATGTCTCCGGTGTCGTCGTGTTTTCTACCGATTTGATCAGGATCAGACTTGACTCATCCACTGCGGTCACATAATCTCCCGCCTGCGGAGAGAACATGCTCTTCAGCACTTCCGATACAATACCGTCTTTCTCATCCTTCGTTTCGATCAAGTATACCGCTCTTGGGCAGTTTACTTCCACATGCAGTTTCTTCGCTCTGTTGTAAATATCTACCAGCAGCAGATTGTCAAGCAACAGATTCTGGAAGAAATTATTTCTGTCAAACCGCTCTTTATAAGCAATAATCAGGTTCTGTAATTGGCTGACCGCGATCTTGCCCACCATATATACATCATCCGACATGCCTCTTGCCACCAGGACGTATAACACTTCGCCCTCGTCACGGATTTTCAGAAGATGATGTACTCCGATCACCTGACTGTCTGCCGGGGAAGCTGCAAACCCAGTGATCAACTCTGTCGTGATGTCGTCCCTTTCCATAGTAGATGCCACTACAGATCCGTTCAGATCATAGACCCCGAGGTCTACTTTGGTAATTCCTTTTAATTCATCAATGCTTGTCTGTATAATCTGGCCTGTAATCATATTTTCCACGCCTTTCTCTTCAATGCTTCGGTTCTGTTATTTCTATCTACAATTATCTTTTTTACTATTATTATGACAGATTCTATTTATAAGTATAAAGTATTTGTCTCACCGGCGCAAGCGAAAAAGCTGAAAAAAGCCCCGTCTGCATTCACAGACAGGGCTTTGAAATCTCTTATTCAGCTTAAGACTAGTTGGTAATAACCTGCTCGGTCTCCTTGTCGAATACGTGGATCTTCTCAACATCCAGAGCGAACTTAACGGTATCGCCGGGTCTTGCAGTGGTACGAGAATCTACTCTTGCGGTCATAGGGAACTCGTCAAGATCGAAGTACAGATATACTTCTGCACCAAGTAACTCGTAAACCTTGATGGTAGAGGTAAATACGCTCTGAGGAGAGGTCTCGATGTACATCTCGGAATCATATACATCCTCAGGACGGATACCGAAGGTAACAACCTTTCCGTCATAACCGCCATCGATCAGCTTCTTGGACTTAGCGGGAGGAAGAGGAATGCTGTGACCTGCGATTACCAGGTTAGCGATGTCGCCTTCTACCTTAACAGTAGCATCTAAGAAGTTCATCTGCGGAGATCCCATGAATCCTGCTACGAACAGGTTGCAAGGCTTCTCATACAGATTCTGAGGAGTATCTACCTGCTGGATAACGCCGTCCTTCATAACAACGATTCTGGTACCAAGGGTCATAGCCTCGGTCTGGTCATGTGTAACGTAGATGATGGTGGTGCCCAGTCTCTGATGCAGCTTAGCGATCTCGATACGCATCTGTACACGCAGCTTAGCATCCAGGTTGGACAGAGGCTCATCCATCAGGAATACCTTAGGGTTACGAACGATTGCACGTCCCATGGCAACACGCTGTCTCTGACCACCGGACAGAGCCTTAGGCTTACGATCAAGCAGCGGAGTCAAATCCAGAATCTTTGCTGCTTCCTTAACCATCTTATCAATCTGATCCTTGGGAACTTTTCTCAGCTTCAGACCGAATGCCATGTTGTCATATACGGACATATGAGGATACAGAGCGTAGTTCTGGAATACCATTGCGATATCTCTGTCCTTGGGCTCTACATCGTTAACTACCTTGTCACCGATCTTCAGTTCACCGGAAGAGATATCTTCCAGACCTGCGATCATACGAAGAGTGGTGGACTTACCACAT
>CAKRRS010000088.1 GCA_934394665.1 uncultured Acetatifactor sp.
CTGTGGGAGATGGCAGAGGGTGCAGGTGTTGGACTGACAATAGATATGAAGAAGCTTCCTCTCAGACAGGAGACAGTGGAGGTATGTGAATTCTGTAATGTAAATCCGTATGAACTCAGATCCGGCGGCAGCCTGATCATTGCAAGTCCGGAGGGAACCGCAGTGGTGGAAGCACTGGCGGCAGAGGGAATTCCGGCAGTGATCGTAGGAAGATTTACAGACAGTAATGAACGACTGATTCTGAATGAGGACGAAGTTCGTTATATGGATCGTCCTCAGAGAGATGAGATTTATAAAAGCGTGTAAAATTCTGAATCCACCCCTTATGTAAGGGAAAATGCAATATAAAAGTTATAAAGGAGATAGAGGCATGAGAGAAGAATTATTAGCGATCATAGAGAAGAACAGCAGGATCGATCTGAAGGAACTGGCAGTGATCCTGGGTGTGGAAGAGATCGATGTGGTAAATGAGATTGCAGCACTGGAAGCAGAAGGCGTTATCTGCGGATATCATACCCTGATCAACTGGGAAAAAACAGATATTGAGAAAGTAAGCGCACTGATCGAGGTACGTGTGACTCCCCAGAGAGGACAGGGGTTTGACAGCATTGCCGAGCGTATCTACAAATATCCCGAAGTACGCAGTGTATATCTGATGTCCGGAGCTTATGATCTGATGGTCATTCTGGAAGGCAAGACCCTGCGAGAGGTATCCAATTTTGTATCTGACAAGTTGTCTACACTGGATTCCGTACTTAGCACTGCGACCCATTTCATCCTGAAGAAATACAAGGATCACGGAACCGCATTTGCTGTAAAAAAAGAAGATGAAAGAGAGATGATCACCCCATGAGAAATCCATTAGCTGATAAAGTAGTGGATATCAAACCATCGGGTATCCGCAAATTTTTTGATATTGTAAGTGAGATGCAGGATGCAATCTCTCTCGGTGTGGGAGAACCGGACTTCGACACTCCCTGGCACATCCGGGATGAGGGCATCTATTCCCTGGAAAAGGGAAGAACCTTTTACACCTCCAATGCAGGTCTGAAGGATCTGCGTCAGGAGATCTGCAACACGATCCAGAGAAAACAGGGTGTAACCTATGACTGGCAGCACGAAGTGCTGGTAACGGTCGGTGGTTCCGAGGCTATCGACATCGGACTGCGTGCCATGTGTAATCCGGGGGACGAAGTGCTGATCCCCCAGCCCAGTTATGTATCCTATGAGCCCTGTGCGGTCCTGGCAGGAGCAACGCCGGTGATCATTGATCTGAAGGCGGAGAATGAATTCCGCCTGACTGCAGAGGAACTGGAAGCAGCGATCACGGACAAGACAAAAGTGTTGATCCTTCCTTTCCCGAACAACCCTACCGGTGCCATCATGGAGAAGTCTGATCTGGAAGCCATTGCGAAAGTTATCGAAGAACATGACATTTTTGTTATGTCTGACGAGATCTATTCTGAGCTTACTTATAAAGAGAAGCATGTGTCTATCGTCAGCCTGCCCGGCATGAAGGAGCGTACCATTTACATTAACGGTTTCTCCAAGGCTTATGCCATGACCGGTTGGAGACTGGGCTATTGCTGCGGACCGGCTGCTATCATCCAGCAGATGACGAAGATCCATCAGTTTGCCATTATGTGTGCACCTACCACCAGCCAGTATGCGGCAGTGGAAGCACTGAAAAACGGAGATCCCGACATCGAGGAAATGCGCACGGCCTATAATCAGAGAAGACGCTTTCTGATGAATGCGTTTCGTGAAATGGGACTGGAATGCTTTGAGCCTTACGGCGCATTCTATGTATTCCCCTGCATCAAGGAATTCGGCATGACCAGTGAAGAATTTGCCACCCGTTTCCTGGAGGAGGAAAAAGTAGCTGCTGTACCCGGAACCGCATTCGGTGACAGTGGCGAGGGGTATCTTAGAATCTCCTATGCGTACTCCCTGGAGAAGCTGAAGATTGCCATCGGCAGACTGGGACATTTCGTAGAAAAATTAAGAGCAGAACAAAATAATAAATAGGGCATTTTTAAGTAACTATCCGGAATCGCAGTCCATAAGCGGTGCCGGATAGTTACTATGCTGTAGAGGATAAATTATGCATATGATATTACACCAGCCTGCACTGGAAAGAGTGCTATTCTTCAATTATTAATCTGTTTTTATCGGCAAGATATAAATGGACTTTAAAAGCAAAAAGCTTGAGATATATTGCCGATAATGATATAATATTTCCGGTGAGCCGTTTTACGGAGGTTATGTATGAAATATGTAAATGTAAACGAAATAGCTGCAAAATGGAATTTATCAGAAAGAAGTGTAAGAAATTATTGTGCCCATGGAAAAATTCCGGGTGTAATTCTTGATGGGAAAACATGGAGGATTCCGGAGGATGCCGTAAAGCCGGTCAGAAAGAAACGAGCGGAAAAAATAGCAAATGATCTTTTGACCAGATTAAAAATGGAAAAGGAAGCAGGGATACCGGGAGGAATCTATCATAAGGTTCAGATCGAACTGACATATAATTCGAATCATATGGAAGGCAGCCGCTTGACCCATGATCAAACCAGATATATTTTTGAAACGAATACGATTGGAATTCAGGATGAAGTTGTGAATGTGGATGACATTGTTGAAACAGCCAATCATTTCCGATGCATTGATCAAATAATAGAGTTAGCAAACTATCCCCTGAGTGAAGCGTTTATTAAACAGATACATTATATTATGAAATCCGGAACTTCAGATAGTAGAAAAACGTGGTTTGCTGTTGGTGAGTATAAACGTTTTGAAAATGAAGTCGGTGGAAGCGCAACAGCAAAGCCCGCCGATGTACCCGGAGAAATGCGGAAATTATTAAGTAGATATAATCTTTCAAAACAAAAGACGTTGAAGGAAATAATACAATTTCATTATGAATTTGAGAAGATACATCCTTTTCAGGATGGAAATGGCCGTGTTGGAAGATTAATTATGTTTAAGGAGTGTCTCCGTAATGGAATTACCCCTTTTATTATAGAGGATGATATAAAAGAATTCTACTATCGGGGTCTGAAGGAATGGAAGAACGAACAGGGATATCTGATGGATACTTGTCTGACTGCGCAGGATAGATTTAAGGTATACCTGGATTATTTTGGACTGGAATATAAGGATTAAAAATTATATTTTCTTCGGAATCAGGAATGAATTCAAATCTTAATTGCATACCCAGTCCCTGAGCCAGCTTCTGGACTCATTAGCGGACGAATATCCTGCAAAGCAGGATATAAAGTGCGATAGCACGAATTCGTGAGCTTATGATTGATATAAAAGAAGACAGATAAATTGAGGTGAACTATGGATTATCCCAAAACAATGACGAAGACCCCTATGCTGACAGAGCTCTATCGCAAGTACGTAAAAGATTGTTGGAAGTATCAACAAGAGAAGTGCCCGGAAATCGCATTTTCTCAGATAGATAAAGTCCTGTATCAGTTAGATAAGGAAAAAGGTAATAAAGTAATATATTAATTGAGCAATAGAACGAAAAGGAGAATTATGCATATTATATTACACCAGCCGGAGATCCCGGCAAATACCGGAAATATCGGAAGAACCTGTGTGGCTACTGGCACTAGCCTGCATCTGATCGAGCCGTTAGGCTTCCGCTTAAATGAAAAAGAGATCAAGAGAGCCGGTATGGACTACTGGCAGCATCTGGATGTCACCAGGTATATGAATTTTCAGGAGTTCCGGGAAATGCATCCCGGAGCGAAGATCTGGATGGCAACCACAAAAGCACACCAGACCTACACCGATGTGAAATTCGGACCGGACGATTACATCATGTTCGGCAAGGAAAGCGCCGGAATCCCCGAAGAGATCCTGGTAGAGCATGAAGAGACCTGCATCCGTATCCCTATGCTTCCCGAGATCCGTTCCCTGAATCTGTCCAATTCCGTAGCCATCGTGCTCTACGAGGCACTCAGACAGCAGGGGTTTGAGAGCATGCAAAGGGATGGAGAATTGCACAGACTGCACTGGAAGGAGTGAAGTTATGCAGATCCATGATACAGCATTTATAGCTCCCGGTGCGGTGGTGCAGGGAGATGTGACGATCGGAGAAAACAGCGGAATCTGGTACAATGCGGTTGTCCGGGGAGACCGGGATTCTATCGTGATCGGAAGAGAGAGCAATATTCAGGACAATGCGGTCGTACATCTGGGCAGCGGATATCCGGTGGAGATTGGGGATCATGTGACCATAGGCCACGGTGCGATCATTCATGGCTGTAAGATCGGCGACAATACCATGATCGGCATGGGTGCGATTCTGATGAACGGCTGTACGATCGGGAAAAACTGCATCATCGGCGCCGGAGCGCTGGTGACACAGAATGTGGAGATACCGGATAATTCCCTGGTTATCGGTAATCCCGGAAAAGTAAAACGTGCTGTTACCGAAGAAGAGATCCGGTGGAATCTGGAAAATGCACGTATTTATGTAGAGGAAGCACAAGAAGAGAAAAGAGCACTGTCCTAGCGGAAGTGCTCTTTTGCATATTCCATATCCTGTACCAGTTCCAAGGTCCCCAGATACTGCTCCTCTTTATCGCGGACAGCGTAATAAGTTACCAGAAAAGTCCGGCCGCCCTTGTCCATCCAGACCGGCACCTGATCCAGGGTTCCGGCACGGAATTCTTCGATGATGTGACGCACCTTCTGTTCAATCTTAGGAGGATGGCAGGTGAAGACTTCGCGGCCCAATGCCATGCCGGGGCGTTTGAATACCTTGGACCCTTCGTTAAAATAGCGGTTGACGTTGTCGATGTCCACGAAAGAAATCTCCAGAGGAATCGTATTCAGCATGGCTGTCAGCTGCGACAATGTCAGACTGCCTCCGGGGAGATGGATCCGGGTCTCACCGCCCACGAAAGCGTGTTCCGCAGACATGGTATCTGCTTCAGAAGCGTTGCTATGCAGATAGGTTTCCGCGGCTTCCCAGGTGTCTCCCCTGACACCGAAGCATTCGGAATAGTCTTTGGCATCCCGATAGATCTGGTACCACTCTTCCTCTGTGAAATTAAGCGCACAGTTGGGGAAGAGGATATTGGATTCCTTGTAGATCATCTCTTCCATGCGGGTGAGTACTGCTTTCAGACGTTGCCTCCGGGCATCTGTTGACTTTTGATCCCTTTGCTTCGCCAGAGCATTGAGTTCATCCCGGATCTCGTCATCCACAGTCCACATGACCGCAGAGGGGCCGCTGATCCCATATTGTACATTCAGATGTGGATAAAGCAAGTCACCTTTCTTGGCATAGTGGATAGCAATCTGACGTAATTGCTCCAATAGTTCGTTATTTATTGTGTTATTGTTATCGTCGTTTTCCAGAGCCTGCTCTGCCCGGTGGATAAGTTTTTCCAAAGCAGCATTTTCCAGAGTAAGGGTCTGCAAGGGATGACCGGAGATCTGGATCAGGGCGGCAGCAGCGGAAAGACGCTTGTCTTTCATGTTTTCCGCGTGGAGTTTCTGCGCATTGAGAGAATGAACTGCGGCTTTTTCGGCATTGGCGATTTTCTCTTCTGTGGTGGAACCATGGAACAGCGCAGAATGAACATCGCAAAGCCGTTGTAATTCTCCGATCGAGGTGCCTTCCTGCAGCAACTCCTGCTCGGCCTGCATGATGTCTGCGGGATCTACATCCTTGCACTCTCTGACGAAATCTGTCTGGACACTTTCCAGGGCTTCTCCTTTATTTAAACGTTGTAAGTATGACTTTATTTTATTTTTCATATAAAAATTCCTCCGGATATAGTATGTTCCAAAGGAATTTCAGTTATGCCTATTTTTGTAGTTACAGCATTAAAAATTATCGTAATGCGAATCAATATAATCACAATCCACGATCAATACATAGAAAACAGAACCATAGTATTCGCTTTCCACGATACGGCCAAAGTCCAGAACGGTCTTATAGGAGCCGGTCTTTGTGGCAAGGCGGTATTTCACGTAATCGTTATCCCCGTCTCTGTGGGATTCAATCTGATCCCAGATACTTTTCTCGATCTTCGTATAATCCTCCGGATGCACCAGATTGCTGAATTTACGGTGAGTGAACTGCATAAAGTCATTCAGGTCGGTACATCCCGTGAGGTGAATCATTTCCCGGTTCGCGAACAGAATGCGTTCGTCTGTTTTGTCTGCTTTATAGATAAAAAAGGCACCGGGCAGGTTACTGGAGATATCGTCCAGTTCGAATCCAAGCTGTGTCCGCTTGGAAGTGTGGAAGCTGCTCTTGTAGCAGAGATAGCTGTGCTTTCCGCCAAGCTTTACCTCGTACAGTGCCATATCCGCGTAACGAAGCAGATCGGAGATTTTCTCTGCGTGGGTGGGGTATTCGGCGTAACCTATGGAAATACCGTAGTTATGCGTCTGGCCTTTGCTCTCAAAAGTCCGTGAGGAATTGCTGAATGCCTCGATTCGGGGGCTTGCCTCTTCCACATTGCAGTCCTTTAGGATGATGCAGAATTCATCGCCGCCATTTCGAGCGAGAATCGCATTTTCGGGAAAGGTTTGCCGCATGGAATCCGCCAGCTGCTGTAATACACGGTCTCCCACAGCATGACCGTACATATCGTTGATGAATTTAAAATTATCGACATCCAACAGGATTCCGACACAGGATTTGACATCAGATTTACGCAGATAGGAATCTGCCTGCTCATCGAATCCGGTACGGTTCAACAGTCCTGTCAGACCGTCTGTCAGGGAAAGCTGACGGAATTTACGTCGTTGCTCTCTCATGATTAAAAATGCAATCGTGAGAGTCTCCAACAGGAGAATAATACAGGCATCGTATATAAAGAAAAAAAGAATTTTTTTGCTCTTTTGCCAGCCGCCTTTTGGCATGACATCCAGTTGCCAGGTACAGCCGCCAAGTTCAAACGTGTAAGAAACCGGATCTGTCAATTCTGCACCGGAATGGTCAATCACTTTGAAATTATCTGTGAGCGGAGAGGGCGTTTTAGATAAACTGTATTCGTATTCGAAGTTCGTGAGGGCGTTTACGGAATCTATAAAAATGTCCGGAACACGGATGATGACGATGGTCAATCCCCAGAAGGTGCTGTTGCCGTTTTCATCCTGCAGGAAGACCGGATTGCGGATCGCAATTCCCTGACCGCCCTGCTTGAGTTCAAAAGGACCCTGCATGACTACAATATTGTTGTCAATTCCGTAGTTTACGATATCACCGCGAGTCTCATCATGAATCAGATCGATCTTACCGGCCTCGTTGCGGGCTTCCGGATAGATCTCGGTGACGATACCGTTCGGAGCCAGTTGGATGCTCTGGACATAATCCGCCATCATATACTGTGCAACCACATCAAACTTATCAATATTGCCATCCTCGCTGATCAGGATTTGTTCCAGCGAGTCCGTGATACCGATGCCGTTGTACAGCGCATCCGTCATCTGGGTGGCATAAGTGACGGCATTCAGTTCCGCTTTTGCACGAAGCTGCTCGTAATCTGCATGACGAACGGTATGGGCAATCGTGTGCACGATACTCTCGCCGATGAGGAAGACCAGTACCGGCAGCAGCCATTTGATGTATGAAAATTTCTGATGATTGTGCTTCATATGTGATAAAAACCTCGTGATTTAATAGTGCTTAGGTTTTACAGATGTACTGAAAATTGCATTTTCATAGTATAGCACTGTCAGCTTTTTTTGTATAGTAAGTTGGCAGGAATGCAGCAGGTTTGCGTGAAAAATAAGATTTGTAGAAGCAAAAAGGAGGAAGAATCAGATCGTAAGCTCAATCATGTTGCCTTCCATAGCAACGATACAGCTCTCATAATAGCCGTCCCCCGTAGTCCGAGGGCCGCTGATCACCTCATAGTCGGCTGCCTTCAGCGTGACAGTCAGGGAGTCCACCTTTTCTTTACTGCCTACGCTGAAAGCAATGTGCGCATATCCTGTCCGGACAGCGTCTTTTGGAAGGTCTGACATTTCCGGCTTGTTCATGATCTCAAGTCGGGCACCGTCATCAAACGTAAGAAAGTAGGAGCGGAAGCCGGTATTCGGATTGTGGTAGCCGCAATTTGATTCTGCGCCAAGATACTTCTGGAAGAAATTCCTTGCTTCTTCCAGATCGTTTACATAAAGTGCAATGTGTTCGATTTTCATAGTCGTCCTCCTAAATAAATTCCTCACAGAAAGAAATATATTTCTCGGTAAATATACTTTGTTTTTCCCAGATAATATCAAAATCATGCTGCATTCGGAAGTCATCCAGAGGAATTTCTTTGATTACACCGGAATGTAATTCGGCTTCCACAGCAATTTTGTACAGAAATGAGATTCCACAGTCCTTTTTCAGCAGACTGATGATGGTGTGCATATTTTCAATTTCAGCATAATGAGGAAAATCAGAAATACGCAAACCACGGGCAATCAGACTTTGTTCCAGAATATTTCTCGTACCGGATCCTTCCTCACGTAAAAGAAGACGTTCCTGTACCAGATCACTCAGGGTATGAGGATGACCTGCAGGAAAACTATGAGATGCGGCACAGACAGCGATATAGTCCTCTGTGCTGTATTTTTTCCAAGTATAATTTTCTTTGGGATAATTACCTTCCACGATGGCAAGATGGATCTGGCCGTTGCCGAGCAGATGCAAAAGCTGTGAGGTATTACCATAATGAATATGAATATTTGTTTTGGGGTGTCGCGTTAAAAAATCGGAGAGTTTATCAACAATTGCATATTCACCGATTGTCATAGTAACACCGATAGAAAGAGATTCTGTTTCCAGACAGCTATTTTTTAATTCTTCCTTTATAGCCTTCTCATCGTTCTTCATCGTCAGCAGACGTTTCCTGAGCAGGTCTCCGGATTCGGTAAGAAAAAGCCGCTTGTTTTGGTATATAAAGAGAGGAATACCGTATTCTTCTTCCAGATAGTGAATATGCTGGGATACAGCAGGCTGCGTAATGTTTAATTGCTTTGCGGCAGTGGTAAAATTCATTGTCCGGCATACTGTGAGAAACGTTTCTATTCTAAAATCCAGCATAGGCTGCTCCTTTTATCAATAAAAATAATTTATTGTTCGATATTATTATATAATTTTACATTATGAATGTACAGAGCTATACTTTTTTCATTAAGAAAAAAGAGAGGTTGGCACTTCATGAATTTTATTAAGAAAAATTGGCGTGGTATTCTGGTTTGTCTCGTGATAGCAATACCGGCATGGATATTGGGAAAGATGTTTCCAGTAATAGGAGGCGCAATGATAGCAATTATAGCCGGAATGATCATCACCATGTTTTGGAATGACAAGGGAAAAGCAGAAGCAGGAATCAAATGGACATCGAAGATAGTACTTCAGGCAGCAGTAGTCCTGCTTGGATTTGGAATGAATCTCGGTGTGATCTTTCAGACAGGAAAACAGTCATTGCCGATTATTGTATGTACGATTACTACATCTCTTGTGATCGCCCGGATATTGCACGGATTACTTAAAGTACATACAAATACAGCGATACTGGTAGGTGTCGGGTCATCTATCTGCGGAGGTTCCGCTATTGCGGCAGCAGCGCCGGTGATTGATGCTGATGATGATGAAATAGCGCAGTCGATTGCGGTAATTTTCTTTTTCAATGTACTTGCGGCTATTTTTTTCCCGATCCTTGGAAAACTGATAGGATTTGATACGGTACATGGAGAGGCATTTGGTATTTTCGCAGGTACTGCAATCAATGACACATCATCGGTAACGGCTGCCGCATCAACATGGGACAGTATGTGGAATCTCGGAAGTGAGACATTGAATAAAGCGGTGACCGTAAAGCTTACAAGAACACTTGCGATTATACCGATTACGTTTGGATTATCATTGCTGCAGGCAAGGAAGAGTACAAAAGCAGGAAAGCAGGCTGCAAAGTTCAGCCTGAAGAAAGCATTTCCGATGTTTATATTATATTTTGTACTTGCAGCCATTTTTACCACAGTCTGTGTACATATAGGCGTGGATGTGAATGTGTTCCAGCCAGTGAAGGAGTTGTCTAAGTTTTTGATCATTATGGCAATGGCTGCAATCGGATTGAACAGTAATATCATAAAGCTCATTAAAACAGGCGGAAAGCCCATTATAGTCGGAGCATCCTGTTGGTGTGGAATTACAATTGTAAGTCTTGCCATGCAGCATGTGATGAAAATCTGGTAATTTTGGAAGATATATTAAGAATACGCAAAAGAACCGGGATACTGTCTTGTCTCCCGGTTCTTTTGCTGCTTTCTGCTATTTGCCGCGATTCACCAAAGCAGTGCCATTTCCTTATTTCCCACTCATATAAAATATATCCATGGCTTTACCTGCAAATTCCGCAGTGCCTGTTCCACCGACAGCGTCAATGTTTTCCGTAAGTTCTCCACCACCGGCATACATTCTTCCAAGACCACATAAAATCTTATCGGAACAGGTATAAAAATGCTCTGTAATGTAAGCTTGAAGTTTTCTTACCTGCCGTTGCACCTGCTCATCGGCAGGGTCCATTTCCTTCATCTGCCCGAATTCGACAAATATCTGCATGAACTCATTAGCAACAGCAGCTTCCTCCTCTTTTGTCCGGTTCTTTGTTTTTTCTTCAAACTCCTTGTACTCGGCAGTCTGTCCCCACTGTTCTTTTGCGCGTTTAGAATACTCATCGATCTTTCTTGTGTCAAATGCTTTAAAATCCATATATTTCACTCCTATTCCTTTGATTCCCCGAGCGAAATTAATAAGATTTTCAAGATGCTCCTTTTTCATGGTAAGCAATGCAATCTGCTGTTCTAACGCTTTATTTCTGTCAAAATTAGGGGCATCTATGATCCTTTTAATTTCCTTAAGAGGAAATTCCAATTCCCGAAACAGTAAGATCTGCTGTAGCCGTTCCAGGGATGTATCGCCATACAACCGGTATCCGGACTCGGTATGTGCAATGGGTGATAAGAGCCCAATGGTATCGTAATATTGCAAAGTGCGTATACTCACTCCGGTCAATTTACTTACTTCATTTACTGTCATCATTGTCAATTCCTCCTCTCGATAAGCATACTTTAAACTATTACGCAAGGTAGGAGTCAATAGTAGTTACAAAATATTCTGATTTATGTTTTATCTTACAAACAGGAAGTTGTTTATTAAACCTTTTTAACCTTAACCAACAACATCATAGGTCTACGCATTTCATTACACATTCCCGGCATA
>CAKRRS010000089.1 GCA_934394665.1 uncultured Acetatifactor sp.
ACCACTTCTTAAGGGAATATCAACACTCTCCGACAAACAGCTTCCAGAAGGCATTCTGTCCGTTCCGGGAGTTCTGTTTTCCTAAAACTTGCAGTAACCCAGTAGCCGCGGCAGTATATAAGAATAAGCTGACCGTAAGCAGACGTCGGTACTTAGCGAGGGTACTTTCCTCGCTTATGTACCGCTACGTCTGCGCCCGAGCGAAAGCGATGTCAGCGTTTCTTATATACTGCCACGGCTACGGCGACTTTAGACCAATTACTTCACTAACTTTCAAATTAATCACAATTAATAGAACATCACAACCGGGGTTCCGATCTGCACCATGTTATAAAGTTCCTCCATTTTGTCCCTCGGCGTATTGATACAGCCGTGGGATCCGGCAGTCTGGTAGATCTCTCCGCCGAATTCCTTACGCCAGCCGGCATCGTGGATGCCGATACTGCCTTTTACCGGTACCCAGAATTTCACAGGCGATGCGTATCCCGGTCCGCGCAGGATTCTGTCCTTTTGTTTGTTGTAAACGAAGTTCACGCCTTCCGGGGTTCCCATCCGTCTGCGCATGTTGCCGGTGACCACATCTGTCTCCAGGCGCAGTTCTCCTTTTTCATAGTAGTACATCTTCTGCTGTGTCATATCCACTTCGATATACGTATCACCAATATCATTTTTCCCGTAGCAGAAGGCTTCTCTCTCATAAGTCGGAATATGTGTCTGCAAAGTTCCCGTATGTACGCCCTGGTCCAGCAAATGTTCCATCAGGTATTTCATTTCTTTTTTCTGATCCAGTTTGCTGCCGTAGGTACCGCCTGCAATGGTAATGATGTCGCCTCTGGTACTGTGAAACTGTCTGGTGCGTCCATAGCCGTCATATTCCTGTGCCAGCTCAGCCACATAGTTTTCCACTGCTTCTTCATCCAGTACAAAGCTGCCATGTTCCTCCAACACCGGAAGTCCGTTCTCTTTTTTCAGGAAAGAAGCGCAATCCGCAGCGGTAATAGGATGTCTTTCCACGCCAAAACAATATACGATGTCACAGTTCTGGTATCTCTCGATTTCCTTCCAGAGATTGCGCAGGCTCTTTTGCGAATCATCCGGTGTGAGCTCATAATAACATCCGCTCTCCTGCAGATTCAAAGACTCCTGTCCGTTTGCAACAACTTCCTGCAACGCCAAAAAAGCCTTTTCCAGATTGATCCGGTCGCAGAGTCCGTCTATAAAGACGTAGGCTCCTTCCTCGTTCTGATAAAGGCTGTAATCTTTTTCTCTTTGCTGTTCCGTGCGCACAAATTCCAGCGAATCGAACGCTTTTTGCAGCGCCTGCGCATCTACTGTTACCGCCGGTGAAAGCTGCCGTCCGGAATGAAACAGGACATTATCCACCCATAGATAAGGGTTCTGTTCCTGTCTGTAATTTTCGAGCACTTTGCTGTAGTCAGCACGGTAATCCGCATCTTGCAGAGAAATCGTATATTCTTCCCCGGCTTTGTCCGTGATTACAATGTTCGGAGCTTCTGTACGTGACAAAAGCTCCGAATTCACTTCTTCGACGGTCTTACCGGTGCAATAGACGCCGTTGATCCATGTATTCAGAGAAAAGCCTCCTCTATAATAAAAAGCCAGGGCAAAATACACGGTAAACACAAGCAAAAGTGCTGTCAGCACTGCAAAAAATATTTTTTTCGTCGTCTTTTTCATCAGGACTGCCTTTTCAAATCATCTCCGTCAAACACTTCGCTGATCGGCGCTCCCGCCGGAACCATAGGAAATACCTTATCATCTTCCGGTATCATGCATTCGATCATGACCGGTGCCTTCAGGGCAATGGCTTTTTCAATCGCAGGCGCCACCTCTTCCTTTTTGGTTACACGGATTGCGGTACAGCCGAGCCCTTCCGCTACCTTGCAGAAATCCACCTTGTCATTCAATACGGTCTGGGAATAACGTTTGCCGTAGAACAGCGTCTGCCACTGTCTTACCATACCCAGCACGTGATTGTTGATGACCACCTGAATAATCGGAATATTGTAACGGCTGGCAGTCGCCAGTTCATTCATATTCATACGGAAGCATCCGTCACCGGCAATATTGATGCAGATCTTATCCTGCTGTCCCACCTGCGCGCCGATACATGCGCCCAGGCCGTACCCCATGGTGCCAAGGCCGCCGGAAGACAGGAAGGTACGAGGCTTCGTATAATGATAATACTGTGCTGCCCACATCTGATGCTGACCCACATCTGTAGTAATAATCGCCTCGCCGTTTGTCACACGGTCGATTTCCTGCATAATATAAGGGCAGGACAGATTTTCATCATCATACTTCAGCGGATATTTTTCTTTTAATTCTTTTATATGTGCCATCCATTCCGGATGTTCCTGTTTTGACAGGCAGGCATTTAATTCTGCCAGTGTCTTCTTCAGATCTCCTACCAGGGAAGCATCCACACGGATATTCTTGTTGATCTCTGCGGCATCCACATCCAGCTGGATGATTCTTGCATTTTCCGCGAACTTTTTCGGATTGCCCGTCACACGGTCGGAGAATCTGGCTCCCAGTGCCACCAGAAGGTCACATTCACTGACACCCAGATTTGAAGTCTTGGTACCATGCATACCGATCATACCGGTATATCGCCCACTTCTGCCGTCAAATGCACCCTTACCCATCAGGGTATCACATACCGGTGCGTCAATTAACTCTGCAAACTGTGCCACTTCTTCGCTTGCTTCGGAGATAATCGCACCACCGCCCAGATAGATGTAGGGTTTCTTCGCCTTATGGATCATCTCCGCTACCAGCATCAGTTCTTCTCTGGTGTAACGGGTCATTCTCTCCTCCGGCTGAATCGTCATCGGTGTATATTCACAGGCTACCGCCGTAACATCTTTGGTAATATCGATCAGCACAGGGCCGGGTCTGCCGCTTCTGGCAATGTGAAATGCCTTGCGAATCGTATCTGCCAGGATTTCTACATTTTTCACGATATAACCATGCTTGGTGATCGGCATGGTCACACCGGCGATATCCACTTCCTGGAAACTGTCTTTCCCCAAAAGAGGTAAAGTAACATTTGCCGTGATTGCCACCATGGGCACGGAATCCATATATGCCGTAGCGATTCCGGTGACCAGATTCGTAGCACCCGGGCCACTGGTCGCCATACAGACACCTACTTTACCCGTAGCTCTGGCATAGCCGTCTGCCGCATGCGCAGCTCCCTGTTCATGGGAAGTCAGAATATGTGTGATCTCGCCACTGTGTTTATAAAGTGCATCATAAATATTAAGTATTGCGCCTCCGGGATAACCGAATACGGTATCTACTCCCTGCTCTTTCAGGCATTCTACCAGAATTTCCGATCCTGTTAACTGCATTGCAAAGTTTCCTCCGGTCTTCTATATATAATCTCTTTCGTTTTCCTAATTTTTCTGTGAAGGTGCTTCCAGTACCGCGCCACGGTTACCGCTAGTCACCAGTTCATGATATCTTGCCAGATATCCTGTCGTGATCTTGGGCTCTCTGGGCTGCCATTTTGCCCTTCTGGCTGCCAGTTCTTCGTCGGATACCAGTACATCCAGTTTATTCTCGGGAATATTGATACGGATGATATCTCCCTCTTCCACCAGGGCAATCGGTCCGCCCACTGCCGCTTCCGGAGATACATGTCCGATGGAAGCGCCTCTGGAGGCACCGGAGAAACGTCCGTCCGTGATCAGTGCCACGCTGGAGCCAAGCCCCATACCTGCGATGGCAGAGGTCGGGTTCAACATCTCACGCATACCGGGTCCGCCTTTGGGTCCTTCATAACGGATGACAACAACATCTCCTGCTACGATTCTGCCGGACTTAATGGCATCAATTGCATCCTCTTCGCAGTCAAATACTCTGGCAGGTCCTTCATGTACCAGCATCTCGGGAGCTACAGCGGATCTCTTGACCACACCGCTGTCCGGTGCCAGATTACCCTTCAGTACCGCAATACCGCCGGTCTGGGAATAAGGATTTTCCACAGGACGGATAACTTCAGGATTCTTGTTTACACAATTCTTGATATTTTCGCCTACGGTTGTACCGTTCGCGGTCAGACAGTCAAGATTTAATAAGCCCTTCTTGGACAATTCATTCATTACCGCATACACACCGCCGGCCTCGTTCAGATCTTCCATGTAAGTAGGACCTGCAGGTGCCAGATGACACAGATTCGGTGTCTTGGCAGAAATTTCATTGGCAATCTCCAGGTTCAGTTCCACGCCTGCTTCTCTTGCGATGGCAGGCAGATGCAGCATGGTATTGGTAGAACATCCCAGTGCCATATCCACGGTAAGTGCATTCCGGAAGGCTTCCGGCGTCATGATATCTCTGGGACAGATATTTTTCTCTACCAGTTCCATGATTTTCATGCCGGCATGCTTTGCCAGCCGGATACGCTCGGAATATACCGCAGGAATCGTACCGTTGCCGCGAAGTCCCATACCGATTGCCTCGGTCAGGCAGTTCATGGAGTTCGCCGTATACATACCGGAACAGGAACCGCAGGTCGGACATACCTTTTCCTCAAACTCAGCCAGTTCGTCCATTGTCATGGTGCCTGCGGCAACGCTTCCTACTGCCTCGAACATGGAAGACAAGCTTCTCTTCTGTCCGTGTACATGACCGGCTAACATCGGACCGCCGGATACGAAGATCGTAGGGATGTTGACTCTGGCTGCTGCCATCAGAAGTCCCGGAACATTCTTGTCACAGTTAGGGATGCATACCAGACCGTCGAAGCCGTGTGCCATAGCCATACACTCGGTACTGTCGGCGATCAGGTCTCTGGTTACCAGGGAATATTTCATTCCCACATGTCCCATAGCAATACCGTCACATACAGCGATTGCAGGGAATACCACCGGCATACCGCCCGCCATGGCAACTCCCATTTTGACAGCTTCGGTGATCTTGTCCAGATTCATATGTCCGGGTACAATCTCATTGAAGGAGCTGACGATACCGATCATGGGGCGTCTTCTCTCTTCTTCGGTAAATCCCAATGCGTTAAACAGGCTTCTGTGAGGAGCCTGGGCTGTTCCTGTCTTTACGGAATCACTTCTCATATTTTTGTCCCTCTTTCTCTATTCTGATTCTACTTTTTTCACTCATTATATCACGATCCGCATCTTTGATGCTCTCCGCTGCTTACGCAGCTATCGTGATTCAATTCGTCGTTCGTCAATCACGCAGGCGTGTTGACTCTCTTGCACTCATTATATCACGATTCAAATCTTCGATGCTCTCCGCTGCTTACGCAGCTATCGTGATCAAATTCGCCGGTCGCTATATCACACACGTTCAGCCAGCAGGGTTCCCATTTCGGTACACCCTACCTGTGTGCAGCCCTCGGACATAATATCAATGGTACGATAGCCGTCCTGCAGTACTTTCTTCACGGCAGCTTCGATGGCATCAGCTTCTTTATCCAGATCAAAGCTGTAGCGAAGCATCATGGCTGCGCTGAGTACGGTTGCGATGGGGTTGGCAATATCTTTGCCTGCAATATCCGGTGCGGAACCGTGGCTGGGCTCGTACAGACCAAACTTTGTATCATTCAGGCTCGCGCTGGCTAACATTCCGATGGAACCGGTCACCATGCTTGCTTCATCGGACAAAATATCTCCGAACATGTTCTCCGTCAAAATAACATCAAACTGTGCAGGATCTTTTACCAGCTGCATGGCACAGTTGTCCACCAGCATATGCTCCAGCGTCACATCCGGATAATCTTTCGCCACTTCCTCTACCACTTTTCTCCAGAGTCTGGAAGAATCCAGTACGTTTGCCTTATCCACGCTGGTTACTTTTTTCTTGCGCTTTCTGGCAATATCAAAGCCTTTGATCGCAATACGACGGATCTCATTCTCATCATAAGTCAGAGTGTCGATTGCTTTTCTCACGCCGTTTTCTTCTATCGTCTTGCGCTCACCGAAGTAAAGACCGCCTGTCAGTTCCCGCATGATCAGCATGTCAAAACCGGCTTTGCTGATTTCTTCCTTCAGAGGGCATGCCGCTGCAAGCTCATCATATAACACTGCGGGTCTTAAGTTGGCAAATAAGTTCAATGCCTTACGCAGTGCCAGAAGTCCTGCCTCCGGACGCTTTTCGGGAGGTAATTTGTACCAGGGAGATGTCGTGGTATTGCCGCCGATGGATCCCATCAGCACCGCATCTGCCGCTTTGGCATCCGCAATCGCCTCTTCCGTCAGAGGTACTCCGTGTACATCAATGGATGCTCCGCCCATCAAAATATCTTTATAGATCATTTTATGACCATATTTATCCGCAACTTTGTCTAAGACTTTTTTCGTCTCCCTGACGATTTCCGGACCGATGCCGTCGCCGGGAATACAGGTAATATTCAATTCCATAGCGTTATCTTCCTCATTTCTTGCAAGATTTCCTGTATTTTCCGTTGGAAATACTTATTTCATAATAACTGATGACTGTTAGAATTTCAATATTGAAAATTAACATAAATGCAAATCAGCGCATTAAAATAGATCAATATTTTAGAGTGACTTCTGCACACTTTGCTTTCCGCAGATACGCAAAAGGAGCAATACCAATCATGGCATTGCTCCCCTTTTTCTTACTTCTTAGTTCTCGCCGGGCTTCTCTACTTTGCTGATTGCGGATTTCTCCATAGGAATACGGCAGTTTTTATTGTTACCGAACTCTACGATAACGGTATCATCCGTAATATCGATTACGATACCATAGAAACCGGAAGTGGTCAGAACGCAGTCACCTGTCTCTAAGTTGGACAGCATTGCTGCGACTCTCTTCTGTTCCTTCTTCTGCGGTCTCATAAAGAAAAACCACATTGCACCGATCAAAACTGCATATACAAGAAGCATAACGACCATGCTGGTTCCGGAACCTGCTGCAGCAGCCTGTGACTCAGTTAATAAAATACCCATTTGTTCCTCCATTCCGGCGTATCACGCCTGTAAAACATTTCATCAAGTAAGTATGATACACAAAAAAAGCTTACCGGGCAAGTCTTTTCTCATAAAATCATATAAAATTCCTATAAACTGTCCGCTCAGCAAGTTCCTGCTTCTGCGGTAATCTTCTTTTACTCCAGAGGCGTCGCCATAGAATCCAGTTTATGTTTTTTGTACTCGGCAAACCGTCCGGCATCCAGCGCGTCACGGATCTCCGTCATCATCGTATTATAGAAATACAGATTATGAAGCACGCACAGGCGCATGCCCAGCATTTCTTTTGCTTTCAGCAGATGGCGGATATAGGCTCTGGAATACCGCTGACAGGCAGGGCAGCCACAGCCTTCTTCGATGGGTCTGCTGTCCAGCTCATATTTTGCATTGAACAGATTGATTTTCCCGTGATTGGTATACAGATGACCGTGTCTGCCGTTTCTGGTCGGATATACGCAGTCGAAGAAATCAACACCTCTCTCCACGCCTTCCAGAATATTGGCAGGCGTGCCGACACCCATCAGATACGTAGGCTTATCCACCGGCAGATAAGGTACCACTTCATCCAGAATATGATACATCTCCTCATGGGTCTCACCTACAGCCAGTCCGCCCACCGCATAACCGTCCAGATTCATCTCTGCGATTCTTTTGGCATGTTCGATACGAATATCCTCATAGACAGCACCCTGATTAATGCCAAACAAAAGCTGATGGGGATTCACCGTATCCTCCAGGCTGTTCAGGCGTTTCATCTCCGTCTGGCATCTCTGCAGCCATCTGGTCGTACGTTCCACGGAATTCTGCACATATGCCCGATCTGCCTTACTGGGTGCACACTCATCAAAAGCCATGGCAATGGTGGACCCTAAATTAGACTGAATCTGCATACTTTCTTCCGGTCCCATAAAAATCTTGTGTCCGTCAATATGAGAGCGGAAGGTAACGCCCTCTTCCTTGATCTTACGGAGTCCTGCCAGGGAAAATACCTGAAATCCGCCGGAATCGGTCAGGATCGGTTTGTTCCATGACATAAATTTATGCAGGCCGCCCATCTGTTTGATGATCCGGTCTCCCGGTCTTACATGTAAATGGTAAGTATTGGATAATTCCACCTGCGTTCCGATCTGTTCGAGATCCGCCGTGGACACTGCTCCCTTTATCGCCGCCACTGTTCCTACATTCATAAATACAGGAGTCTGGATCACACCATGTACGGTAGTAAATTCGCCTCTTTTGGCGCGTCCCTCCTGTTTAATCAATCGATACATCTTTGACATATTCCTCCCAAAATTCTTCTAACGAGATTCCCTGTTCCATGATTACCGTTGCTGCATTTTTGCCTACATACCGGAAATGCCATGGTTCATATTCGATACCTGTGATATTTTCTTTTCCCTTCGGATATCGTAAAATAAATCCGAATCTGCAGCTGTTTTCCGCCAGCCACTTGCCCGCTTCCGTATCACCGAAGCCCTCATCCAGTGACATATAACTGTTGCAGACAATATCCAGTGCCAGACCGATCTGGTGTTCACTGGCTCCCGGCACCGTAACCGCCTGACTGGAAAGCTGATATGCTTCCATATAAGACATACCGCGGCTCATATAGCGTTTGATCTTACGATTAAACAACATCTGCTGATATTCCAGGTCACGATACGGAGAACAGATCGTCAGATTCACGCCGTCCTTTTCCGCTGTCTCCAGCATAGCCAGCAGATCCTCCAGAATTCTCTTATCGCACTGCATCTTCCCTTTGATGGTTCCCAGCTGGAACGAATAATCATCCGGAATCGAATTCTGCTTGTTGATCAGCACCAGACGCCAGTCATCAGAGCGGAACTCTTGTTGTTCACCGTTTTCCGAATTTTCTGCATTGTCTGTATTGCCTGCATCGTCTGTATTTCCTATGTTTTCCGTATTCTTTTCTTCCTCACTGTTTTCGCTCACAATCGCTTCCGAATCTTGTAAAATATCCGAAGCATCGTATTTGTCCACCACTGCATATCCGTGGGATGTGTCACCGTAGTCCGACTGTTCCATAACATCTTCATCCTGCAGCAGCTCCAGTCCTTCCATATCCGGCACCGTTTCCTCTGCCAGTGAGATGTTCTGTGTCTCTGCATTCTTCAGTTCATAATCAGTGCCCACATCTTCCGTAATGAATGCCGGGAAAGAAAAGCTGCTGTAGACTGCGAACAGGAAAAAGGTTCCCAACATCATGGCAAAACGTTTTCCGTTATTCCTGATATAATCTCTCGTATGAAAAAAAGACATCACAAAAAACAGCAACGGCATTGCTACCGCCCTGTTCCATTTGCTCTTCTTACCGAATTTCAGAAGTTTCGCTCTGGCTTTTTCTTCCGTAGTTTTTTCCATACGTATGTTGACCTTTTTGCTTCTCGTTAGTACTTCGGACATATCATAGCATATTTCAGGTGCCGATGCACTCTTTTTCTATAAAAAAGTTGCGATTTTTTCGGTAATTGCGTATAATTTTAGAATGCAGGCGCGAAAAGAGGCGTAACTTTGATTTTATTCTATCGTGGGTTAATACTTTTGCCCGGCTGCTGTTTTACCGTATCAATCAAATTCATTTGGGGCAGGCAAGTCATGCCTGCATTACCTGGAAAAGGAGCCTTACTATGGCCGGTTCATCATTTGGAAATATATTTAAAATCACAACCTGGGGCGAATCCCACGGAAAAGCATTGGGCGTCGTCGTAGACGGCTGTCCCGCCGGTCTTCCTCTCTGTGAAGAAGATATTCAGAACTACTTAGATCGCCGTAAACCCGGCACCAGTGCCATTACCACGCAGCGCAGAGAGGCTGATCTCGTAGAGATTCTCTCCGGTGTATTCGAAGGGAAGACCACCGGTACACCGATTTCTCTGATGGTACGCAATACTTCGCAGATTTCGTCGGATTACACCGAGATCGCCGAGAATTACCGTCCCGGTCATGCGGATTATTGTTTTGATGCGAAATACGGTTTTAGAGATTACCGGGGCGGCGGACGTTCTTCCGGTCGTGAAACCATCGGACGTGTAGCTGCCGGAGCCATTGCTGCCAAGATTTTGGAACAACTGGGGATTACTGTGTTCGCCTATACACGTTCGATTGGTCCCGTAGAAGCTGATCTTACCGTACTTGACCGCACCGTTGCGCACTCCACGATTACCGCTATGCCAGATGCTATTGCTGACAAGCAGGCGGTGGCTTATCTGGAAAAAGCCCGTGAAGCCTGTGACTCTGTCGGCGGTTGCATGGAATGTCTCGTAGAAGGACTGCCTGTCGGCATCGGCGATCCGGTCTTTGAAAAACTGGATGCCAATCTGGCAAAGGCGATGATGTCCATCGGTGCCGTGAAGTCTGTAGAAATCGGTGACGGTGCCGCAGTTGCCCATCTTACCGGCAGCGAAAACAACGATCCGTTCCGCATGGAAAACGGCAGGGTCGTGAAAACCAGCAACCACTCCGGTGGCACACTGGGCGGCATGAGCGATGGAAGTCCGCTCTTAGTCCGCGCTTATGTGAAGCCGACCCCCTCCATCTTCCAACCCCAGCAGACCGTGAACCGTTCCGGTGAAAACGCCGAACTCACCATCCGCGGCCGCCACGACCCCATCATCGTCCCCAGAGCTGTTGTTGTCATGGAGTGCATGACCGCGATCACTGTATTGGACGCTATGATGGTGAATATGTCCGCACGGATGGACTCACTTGAGATGTTTTATAAGAGCAGGAAGTAACTTGAAAGTTAGTTAAGCAAACCTGTCGCCGTAGCCCCGGTTGCATATAAGAAACACTGACATCACTTGCGTTCGTAAACAGACGTAGCGGTACATA
>CAKRRS010000090.1 GCA_934394665.1 uncultured Acetatifactor sp.
ATTACGCAGGAAAATGGAGGAAACGTAAATGGCTCGTATCGCAGGTGTAGACTTACCTAGAGAAAAACGAATTGAGATCGGTTTGACCTATATCTATGGAATAGGCAGACCTACTGCTGACAAGCTGTTGGCAGAAGCAGGTGTAAATCCTGATACCAGAGTGAGAGATATTACCGATGATGAGGTAAAGAAGATCAGTGAAGCTATCGAAAAGCTTGGCGTTATGGTAGAAGGTGATCTGAGAAGAGAAATCGCTCTGAATATCAAGAGACTTCAGGAAATCGGCTGCTATCGTGGTATTCGTCATCGTAAAGGACTTCCTGTTCGTGGTCAGAAGACTAAGACCAACGCAAGAACTCGTAAGGGACCTAAGCGCACGGTGGCAAACAAGAAAAAGTAATTAAGATCGTAATGTAACTGTGAGAGGGAAGCAAATCTAAGCATCCCCAGGAAATGAGAAAGTAGGTTAGTTTAAAATGGCTAAAAAAGTTGCAAAGAAAGTAACAAAAAAGCGTGTAAGAAAAAACGTTGAACGCGGACAGGCACATATCCAGTCTTCTTTTAACAATACAATCGTAACGTTAACTGATGCTGAAGGTAATGCTCTTAGTTGGGCAAGTGCCGGTGGTCTTGGTTTTAGAGGTTCAAAGAAATCTACTCCATATGCTGCACAGATGGCTGCTGAAACAGCAACAAAGGCTGCTCTTGTTCACGGATTAAAGTCCGTTGACGTATTTGTAAAAGGTCCCGGATCAGGACGTGAAGCAGCAATCAGAGCTCTGGCTGCAAGTGGACTGGATGTCTTAAGCATTTGTGATGTAACTCCTGTACCTCACAATGGATGCCGTCCTCCTAAGCGTCGTCGCGTTTAGTGAGAAGAGAACGCTCTTTTCCCGGTTCGATGAACCACGAATCGCAGCGTAAAGTAGAGTAACATTAGAACAAGTTGGATGAAAGTGCCGCACTGCGGCACTGTAAACAACCCTCGGAAGTCACTTCCGAAGTATAAAGAAGGGAAAATAAAAAAATGGCAGTAAATCGCGTACCTGTACTGAAAAGATGTAGAGCCCTTGGCCTTGAGCCTTCTTACCTGGGCTATGACAAGAAGTCTAACAGAACCTCTGCAAGAGCAGGCAAAAAGGTATCTGAGTACGGACTTCAGTTAAGAGAAAAGCAGAAGGCTAAGTTCATCTATGGCGTTCTGGAGAAGCCTTTCCGTAACTACTATGAGAAGGCTGACAGAATGAAGGGCATGACCGGTGAAAACCTGATGACCCTGTTAGAGAGCAGACTGGACAATGTAGTGTTCAGAATGGGCTTTGCAAGAACCAGAAGAGAAGCAAGACAGATCGTTGACCACAAGCATGTACTTGTAAACGGTAAGTGTGTAAATATTCCTTCTTACCTGATCAAGGCCGGTGATGTTATCGAGATCAAAGAGAGCGCTAAGTCCATGCAGAGATACAAGGATATCCTTGAGGTAACTGCTGGTAGATTAGTACCCGAATGGATCGATGCAGACATTGAGAACTTTAAGGGAACCATCAAGAATCTTCCTACCAGAGAGATGATCGATGTTCCTGTTGACGAGATGCTTATCGTCGAGTTGTACTCCAAGTAAGTTTTATGTAACCCCAATGAACATTTCCTGTGGAATTCTATTCCATGGGATATTGTTCGTAAGAACATGTCAACATATAAAGTTCGCAAAGGAGGGTATTGGCAGTGTTTGATTTTGAAAGACCTAATATTGAGGTTAGCGAGATTTCAGAAGACAAAAAGTATGGTAAATTCGTAGTAAAACCCCTGGAAAGAGGCTATGGTATTACTCTGGGCAACTCCCTGAGAAGAATCATGCTGTCTTCCCTGCCCGGTGCTGCAGTGAGCCAGATTAAAATTGAAGGTGTTTTGCATGAGTTCAGTTCTATTCCCGGCGTAAAGGAAGATGTATCTGAGATCATCATGAACATCAAGAGTCTTGCAATCAAGAACAACAGCGAGACCAACGAGGCTAAGACTGCTTATATCGAGTTTGAAGGCGAAGGCGTTGTAAGAGCTTCTGATATCCAGTGTGATCAGGATATTGAGATTCTGAACCCCGACCTTGTAATTGCAACGTTGAGCGGTAAAGACACCAAGCTTTACATGGAGCTGACTATTACAAGAGGCCGCGGCTATGTAAGTGCCGACAAGAACAAACACGAAGATTTACCAATTGGCGTAATTGCCATTGATTCTATCTATACACCTGTAGAGAGAGTTAACGTTACGGTAGAAAATACCCGTGTAGGTCAGAGTACTGATTACGACAAGCTTACATTGGATGTATACACCAACGGAACCCTGGCTCCCGATGAGGCAGTCAGCCTGGCTGCTAAGGTGCTCAGCGAGCATCTGAATCTGTTCATCGACCTGTCCGAGAATGCCAAGACCGCTGAGGTTATGGTAGAGAAGGAAGACGATGAGAAGGAAAAGGTTCTGGAGATGAGTATTGACGAACTGGAGCTTTCCGTTCGTTCTTACAACTGCTTGAAGAGAGCAGGTATCAATACTGTAGAAGAGTTAACCAATAAGACTTCAGAAGATATGATGAAGGTTCGTAACCTCGGACGTAAATCTTTGGAAGAAGTTCTGGCGAAACTGAAAGAACTGGGACTGCAGCTGAATCCCAGCGATGAGAACTAATCATTCAGCTGATGAAAATGTTAGATTTCCGTATTCGGTAAGTCCAAAGTGTTCGGGTGCGGTTGATCTCTAAATGGCTAAAAACAACGCATTCGGTAAGTAAGTCCAAAGTGCATGGCCGGATGTACCATGAATGGAGAAAGGAAAATTATCATGGCAAAGTACAGAAAGCTCGGCAGAACATCTGCACAGAGAAAAGCATTATTAAGAAATCAGGTAACTGCAGTCATCAACAACGGCAAGATCGTTACCACCGAGGCTAAGGCTAAGGAAGTACAGAAGATCGTTGACGGACTGATTGCTCTGGCAGTAAAAGAGAAGGATAACTTCGAAACTGTTAAGGTTACCACCAAGGTTGCCCGCAAGGACAAAGACGGCAAGCGCGTAAAGCAGATCGTTGACAAGGAGACCGGTAAGGTTCTGGCTGAATCCCATCGCGATAAGGATGGCAAGCTGGTTAAGATCGACGGTGGTGTTACCGTTACCGTATACGACGAAGTTGAGAAGGAGATCAAGAAGGATCTGCCTACCAGATCTCATGCACGTCGTCAGATGCTGAAGGTTCTGAATCCTGTCGTTGAGGTTCCTACCGATGCAGCAGGCAAGAAAAAGAACACCAAGGAAGTTGACCTGGTTGCAAAACTCTTCGATGAGTATGCTACCAAGTATGCTACCCGTAAGGGTGGTTACACCAGAATCGTTAAGATCGGTCAGCGTAAGGGTGACGCAGCTATGACTGTTGTTCTGGAGTTAGTTTAATTCACAGCATATAAAACAGACATAAGAATAGCGCTTTCGGAAATGATTTAGGTCATTCCGGAGGCGCTTTTTGTATATACAATGAGGCAAGTACAGAGTTTTGCCTGCACACGAATCTGTATTTGGCGAATATATATCATCGAGCTTTTAAGCGAGATGGTGTACAAAATATACCAATTGAGTAGGAGACAGCCTGCTCGATTATTACGCAAAAATTAATGGTAATAACTACCGGTCGTACTCCACTACCTTTTGAAAATGCTGGTAATCCTTGCAAGAGTTCCAATGACCTCCCCAAGTGAAACCATGTTCCTTAAATAACTGATAGCATAGATCGTTTTCGTCAATTTTGTAGGGGAAGGAAGCGGTTCTGTCTGCGTAGGCGGAAGCATTTGCAGGAGATACCTTTTCACTGCCATCCTTATTGTAAGTAATATAAGGATTATAAAAGGGATTGATATCAATCGCCAGTCCCAATGCGTGCCTGGAGAGGGAAGAGGTGCCTTCTACCTGACGGTAGTTAAAGCAGGAAGTATTGTTATCTTCCATGGAAGCAGTGTCGTCTCCGTTGTATTCATCGATCAAAAGTACTTTTTCCAACTGATATTCATTACAATATAACTCATAAAAGATCTCTACAAGATCCTCGGCAATGGCTTGATTACAGATCAATTCTCCTTCTGCAGGATTTCCTTCAAAATCATAATGAAGAATATGGAGATATCTCAGATCATCATAACCGATTTCGACAGATTTCAACTGGTTTTCAGAAGTGCCTGTGGAGTTATTCACAGTTGCCGGATAGGAAACACCTGTTATGTATCGCTGTAATTTTTCGGATAACGGTTCATAATAGAAGCCTTCCGACAGGGTTATGCGTTGGTCTTCCATAAGCGTTCCGTTCAGGGAAGCACCGGTAAGAACGGAGCTCTCCGGGAGGGGAGAAGCTTCCTGCAAGATTTCTGTCGTATCTGTGGAAGTATTGTCAGAATCCGGAGCAGAAGAGGGGGAGACTGATGGCGACGGCATGGCTTCCGTAGTCTGGTATGCCAGTGACGGGTTGTCCGCAGCGTAATCGCCCAAGGTATAGGAATTGTGCTGTGAGACACGCATCAGCCCTCCGGCAATGATGGTGATAAAAGCCAGGATGACCACCATTTTTATGATTTTGTTACGATCTATCGGGTTCATGGAATCCCTCCTATAAAAATATATTATTACTATAAATGTTTTTCAGGGACAGCACAAGAGATTTCGAAAAAGTCACGCCAGTTCTCCGTTAAGTGTTGTAAAACTGTGCATAATCTAGTAAAATAGGGGCGATATCTTGCATAAGCAGGAGATTTTCGGGAGAATACAATGGAAATTATTAAAGCTAAAAATGTAGTATACGAATATATCCGCCGGGATGAAGAGGGCAATGTCGAAGGCATCACCAAGGCGGTAAATGATGTATCGCTGGATATTGAGCAGGGGCAGTTTATCGCTATTCTGGGACACAACGGCTCCGGCAAATCCACGCTGGCGAAGCACATGAATGCGATCCTGAATCCTACTGAGGGAACGCTGTGGGTGGACGGCATGGATACCGCGGAAGAGGACAATATCTGGAAGATTCGTCAGACTGCCGGCATGGTATTTCAGAACCCGGACAATCAGATCATCGGACAGGTTGTGGAAGAAGATGTCGGATTCGGACCGGAAAATATGGGAATTCCCACCGAGGAAATCTGGCAGCGTGTGGAGGAAAGTCTGCGTGCAGTCGGCATGTATGAGTATAGAAAATATTCGCCCAACAAATTGTCCGGCGGACAGAAACAGAGAGTCTCTATCGCCGGTGTGCTTGCAATGCATCCCAAATGTATTGTACTCGATGAGCCGACAGCCATGCTGGATCCCAGCGGACGCAAAGAGGTCATCCGTGCGGTCAGAGGACTGAACCAGGTGGAAGGTGTTACGGTTATTCTGATCACACATTATATGGAAGAAATTATTCATGCAGACAACGTATTTGTCATGGATGGCGGAAAAATTGCCATGCACGGAACGCCGAGGGAGATTTTCTCACAGGTGGAGCGCCTGAAGGAACTGCGGCTGGATGTCCCCCAGGTGACATTGCTTGCCTATGAATTGCAAAAAAAGGGAATTCCGCTGCCGAACGGTATATTGACCCGCGAAGAGTTGCTGCAGGCGCTTGGGTATGAGAAATAACAGAAAGGATCCGACAAAATGTCTATTATATTAGATCATGTGAGTTATGTATATGGTGCGGACACGCCGCTTGCGGTACACGCATTGAACGATGTCAGCCTGACGATACCGGAAGGACAATTTATCGGTGTCATTGGTCATACCGGTTCCGGGAAGTCCACATTGATGCAGCATCTGAACGGTCTGATGCGTGCGACCAGCGGTCACATTTATTTTAACGGGGAAGATATTTACGACAAAGATTATAATATGAAGAAACTCCGGAGTAAAGTGGGGCTTGTTTTCCAATATCCGGAGCATCAGCTGTTTGAAATTGATGTGTTCAGCGATGTGTGTTTCGGACCGAAGAACTTAGGACTGGACAAAAAAGAGGTTGAGCTGCGGGCATACGATGCATTGAAAAAAGTAGGACTGCCGGATGAACTTTTTTACCAGTCTCCTTTCGAACTGTCGGGAGGACAGAAACGCCGTGTGGCGATCGCCGGAGTGCTGGCTATGAAGCCGGAGGTACTGATCCTGGACGAGCCGACAGCGGGACTGGATCCCAAAGGAAGAGACGAGATTCTACAGCAGATCAAAAAGCTGCAGACAGAAACGGGTCTGACGATCCTGCTGGTATCACATAGCATGGAAGATGTCGCGGAGTACGTGGATCGTATTATCGTCATGAACAAAGGAAGTGTCATGTATGATAATACACCCAGAGAAGTATTCAGACATTATAAGGAGCTGGAAGAAGTAGGACTTGCGGCACCGCAGGTGACCTATATTATGCATGATCTGAAAGCGCGCGGTGCGGATGTGGATGTGGATGCCACAACGATTGAAGAGGCTGCGGAAGAAATTGCAAGCGTCTGGAAACAGAAAAATCAGAAGTAATGATTTGAACTGTAATGCCACAAAATGCAGCATGAGCAGAGTGAAGATACGAGTTCTGACCCGACAGGAGCCGGGCAGAAACTCAGGTGAGGAGCAATATGCTTAGAGATATTACATTAGGACAATATTATCAGACAGAATCATTGATTCATAAGATGGATCCCCGGGTGAAGCTGGGAGGTACCGTTTTATTTATCATTTCCCTGTTTTTTTTCAAAAATTATGCAGGATATGTGATTGCAGCCCTGTTTCTGGGTCTGGTGATCCGGCTGTCTAAGGTACCGTTAAAATTCATGGTAAAAGGAATGAAGACCATAATGCTGCTGCTGATGATCACGGTGGTGTTCAATTTGTTCCTGACACCGGGTACACCGCTTGTAACAATCTGGAAACTGACGATTACACAGGAAGGCTTAAAAACTGCGATTTCCATGGCAATCCGTCTGACGCTTTTGATCATCGGATCTTCCGTGATGACTTTGACCACAACGCCGAATAACCTGACGGATGGTATGGAGAAAATGATGGGACCCTTAAAAGTATGCAAGGTGCCGGTCCATGAAGTGGCCATGATGATGTCGATTGCGCTTCGTTTTATTCCAATCTTATTGGAAGAAACGGATAAGATCATGAAAGCACAGATCGCAAGAGGTGCTGATTTTGAAAGCGGCAATATTTTCAAACGTGCCAAGGCAATGGTGCCGCTGTTAATACCGCTGTTCATCTCTGCATTCCGCAGAGCCAATGATCTGGCGATGGCAATGGAAGCCAGATGCTATCGCGGCGGAGAAGGCAGAACGAAGATGAAGCCGCTGGTATATCACAAGAGAGACTATGTTGCCTATGTCTGTATTGCAGCGTATATGGTAATCAGCATCGTTGTCGGAAGATTACCGTTTTTACCGTAAAGCATTCAGGTAAAAGAGCTGAGGAAAAGACGGTCCGGCAAGAGCAGACAGATCGGTTAGATGGCTGAAAAGGCAAATGCAGTAATTGCGGAAAGAAGAGAAAAATGCTCTGGCAACAGAGAAATATTTGGAAGAAAAGAGAAAAATGGAGAAGACAGGGGAAAGGATAACAGTACAACAAGAGGATATACAGGCTGGAATAAAAGAGGAAAAATCTGTACCGACCGAAAAAACAGTGAAACGGGTACGGCTGACAGTAGCGTATGACGGGACAAATTATCATGGCTGGCAGGTGCAGAACAACGGTATCACGATCGAAAGTGAGCTGAACAGATGCCTGACGGATTTGCTTCGAGAACCCATCGGGGTCATCGGCGCCAGCCGGACGGATTCCGGCGTCCATGCCCTGGGCAACATTGCCGTATTTGATACCACGAGCCGGATGCCTGCAGAAAAAATCTCTTATGCTTTGAACCAGAGACTTCCGGAAGATATCCGGGTTCAGAGATCCGAGCAGGTGGCGGATGACTGGCATCCGAGGAAGTGTGCGAGCCGTAAGACTTACGAATACCGGATTTACCGTGCGGAGTTCCCGATGCCGGTAAAGCGGCTGTATTCCCTGTTTACCTATCATGATCTGGATGTGAGCCGGATGCAGGAAGCAGCGGCTTATCTGGAAGGGGAGCATGATTTTAAAAGCTTCTGCCAGACGGGCGCACAGGTAGAGACCACGGTGCGTACGCTCTATTCTGTAGAAGTGGAGGAACAGGGAGAAAATGACCTGGTGATCCGGGTCTGCGGTAATGGCTTCTTATATAATATGGTCAGGATCATCGCCGGAACTCTGCTCGAGATCGGCCAGGGGAAAAAAGATCCCATGGATATCTTTGCCATACTTGAAGTGAAAGACCGCAGTGCAGCGGGACCTACCGCACCGGCGCACGGATTGACGTTGATGAAATATGAATTTCTCTAATAGAATTAACTGTAAAAAAATTAATTTACGTATTGACAGAGATTGAACGGTATCATATAATATATGACTGTGACAGTGTTTCAATATGCTGAGTCAAAGCCCCGACGAAGCATTGAAATATAGTATTCAACCGTTTTGGAAAGAAGTAAAATGTAGCCGGACATCTGCAGATTACCGTCGGACCAGAACACTGAAAAAGCCGGTCAGGAACCGGCGCAAGTAATATGGAGGGAACATAATGAAAACATTTATGGCTAGTCCAGCTACAATCGATAGAAAATGGTATGTAGTAGACGCTACTGACATGACCTTAGGCCGTCTGGCATCTGAGGTTGCTAAAGTGCTGAGAGGCAAGAATAAGCCTATCTTCACTCCCCACATCGACTGCGGTGACAACGTTATCGTTATCAATGCTGAGAAGATCAAAGTAACCGGTAAGAAGATGGACCAGAAGGTATATTATCATCATTCCGATTACGTTGGTGGCTTAAAAGAAGCTACCCTGAGAGAAAAGTTAGAAAAGAAGCCTGAGCAGGTAATCGAGCTTGCAGTTAAGGGCATGCTTCCCAAGGGACCTTTAGGAAGACAGATGTTCACCAAACTTCACGTATATGCAGGACCTGAGCACAAGCATGAAGCTCAGAAGCCTGAAGTACTGACATTCTAAAGGACTGAGAGGAGGAAAATAAATCATGGCTAAAACAGAAAGATACTACGGAACCGGTAGAAGAAAGAAATCCATCGCCAGAGTATATTTAGTACCCGGTAATGGTAATATTACAATCAATAAGAGAAGCATTGATGAGTACTTCGGTCTGGAGACTCTGAAGGTTATCGTTCGTCAGCCTCTGGCAGCTACTGAGACTGCTGAGAAGTTCGACGTTCTGGTTAACGTTCGCGGTGGCGGATACACCGGCCAGGCTGGTGCAATCAGACACGGTATCGCAAGAGCTCTGCTTCAGGTAGACGGTGATTTCAGACCCGTTCTGAAGAAGGCTGGATTCCTTACCAGAGACCCTCGTATGAAGGAAAGAAAGAAATACGGTCTGAAGGCTGCTCGTCGCGCACCTCAGTTCTCAAAGAGATAATTCAAGAGAATATCACAAAAGAGCAAATTTCCCCGAAAACATCGAGTTTTCGGGGATTTCTTTAGTTCGAGTAGAATTTGACAGAGAGTTGCAGTGTTGATTACATATTCTCCGCAGAATGGGCTTATTTTGTTGTTGATGACATTTTTGATTAGTCCGATGGGATTACCGCTTGCGGCAATCTGGCTGTTGGGTAAGGTGCAGGATTTTCATTGACTAAGTTGTTCTGACTAAGATGGTAGGGTTATAGTATGATGAAAATTACAAAATAGAATACTATACCATTGCAAATCAGAAGCAAGCACGGTATAATATAGACAAAAAGACAAAGGCTACCGCAACGGTGCAAAAAATAGATTTTGACTGTTTCCACAAGGAGCAGATTGAGAATCGTTATCCTCAGTGGCTGAAAACGCTGGTGTGCAGTGCATGGAGGAAGTTATTTGAATAAGGCGAAAGGTCGCAGAAATGCGGCTTTTTCTAAACACACGAGTTAGCTAAACCTAACTTGCAGATATGTGCGTGTTGGTTAGAACAGTCTAACTATAAAAGGAGAGACAGCAATGCGAGAACATAAGAATTTCTGGGACAGAAATGCAGGTCTGTATGACTGTTTTATGCGAAAAGACAGGGCAGCGTACGAAAAAATATATGAGCTGATCCGTCCGGTCGTGAAAGACAAAACAGTGCTGGAGGTGGCTACCGGAACGGGACTGATCGCCAAGCATATCGTAAAAGTAGCGGCACGCATTGAGGCGACGGATGCCTCTTCAAAAATGATTGCAGAAGCCAAACGGGGAAATTGCTCTGCGAAGCTGCATTTTTCCGTGCAGGATATGTTTTCTTTGCCATACGCAGGCAATTCATTTGATGTGGTGATCGTA
>CAKRRS010000091.1 GCA_934394665.1 uncultured Acetatifactor sp.
CCGGCGGCGGTTTCTTTGAGAATATTCCCAGAATGCTGCCAGACGGCATTCGTGCGGTTGTGAAGAAAGATAGCTACGAAGTGCCCGCAATCTTCAAACTGATGCAGAAGAAGGGTAACATCGCAGATGAGATGATGTACAATACTTATAACATGGGTCTGGGCATGGTACTGGCTCTGGATCCCACAGATGTGGACAAGACACTGGAAGCATTGAAGGCAGCTGGTGAGACCGCTTATGTGGTAGGTACCTGTGAAGCCGGTGAAAAGGGTGTGACCGTATGTTAAGAGTCGTAGTACTGACTTCCGGAGGCGGTACGAATTTACAGGCGATCATTGATGCCATTGCGGCAGGGAAGATCACCAACGCCGAGATCGTGGCCGTGATCAGCAATAACAAGACCGTAAAGAGTCTGGACAGAGCGCGCAGTGCGGGAATCCCCGCGGTCAGCGTGTCTCCCAAGGATTATGAGAACAGAGATATTTTCAATGACGCATTGCTTGCAAAAGTGAAGGAATTTACACCGGATCTGATCGTACTGGCAGGTTTTCTGGTGAAGATCCCGGAGGCAATGGTGCATGAATACAGCAACCGGATCATCAATATTCACCCGTCTCTGATCCCTTCTTTTTGCGGTGTGGGTTATTATGGTCTGCATGTACATGAGAAGGCACTGGAACGCGGCGTAAAAGTCACTGGAGCCACGGTACATTTCGTTAATGAAGGCATGGACGAAGGACCCATCATTGCACAGAAAGCAGTGTCAGTAGAGGATGATGATACTCCGGAGATCCTGCAGAGACGTGTCATGGAGCAGGCAGAGTGGCTGCTTCTGCCGCAGGCGGTAGATGATATTGCCAATGGACGGATCAGCGTCGTAGACGGAAAAGTAAAGCATACAAAATAGGAGAGGCATAAAAATGGGTATGAAAGTATTGATCGTAGGCGGTGGCGGCAGAGAGCATGCCATTGCAACCTGTGTGGCAAAGAGTCCTAAAGTAGAGAAAATCTATTGTGCTCCGGGCAATGCCGGAATCGGTCAGATTGCAGAGTGTGTTCCGATCGGGGCAATGGAATTTGACAAGATCGTTGCTTTTGCAAAGGAACAGGCAATTGACCTGACCATCGTAGGCATGGATGATCCCCTGGTAGGCGGACTGGTAGATGCACTGGAGGCTTGTGGCTTACGTGCTTTCGGACCCCGTAAGAATGCCGCGATCCTGGAAGGCAGCAAGGCTTTCTCCAAGGACCTGATGAAGAAATATAATATTCCCACCGCGGCTTATGAGAATTTCGACAGTGCAGAGGACGCCATTGCTTATCTGAAGGAAAAGGCCAATTTCCCGATCGTTTTGAAAGCGGATGGTCTGGCACTCGGCAAGGGTGTACTGATCTGCAATACTTTGGAGGAAGCTCTGGCAGGCGTGGATGAGATCATGCTGGATAAGAAATTCGGTGCTGCCGGCAACCGTATGGTCATCGAAGAGTTCATGACCGGCAGAGAAGTCAGCGTACTGTCTTTTGTAGACGGCAAGACGATCCGCATCATGACTTCCGCACAGGATCATAAGCGTGCGAAGGACGGTGATCAGGGACTGAACACCGGCGGTATGGGAACTTTTTCTCCCAGCCCCTTCTATACCGAAGAAGTGGATGCGTTCTGTAAGAAATATATCTATCAGGCAACGGTGGACGCCATGGCGGCGGAGGGAAGACCTTTTAAGGGAGTCATTTTCTTTGGCCTGATGCTGACACAAAACGGTCCCAAGGTATTGGAATACAATGCAAGATTCGGCGATCCCGAGGCGCAGGTAGTGTTGCCGAGAATGAAGAATGACATCATTGAAGTCATGGAGGCCTGTGTGGATGGCACTCTGGATCAAGTCGACCTGCAGTTTGAAGATAATGCGGCAGTGTGCGTGGTTCTGGCTAGTGACGGCTATCCGGTTTCTTATGAAAAGGGTTACGCGATCCATGGCCTGGAGAACTTTGACGGCAAGGACGGCTATTATTGTTTCCATGCCGGAACAAAACTCACCGATCAGGGAATCGTTACGAACGGTGGCCGTGTCCTGGGAGTAACAGCCAAAGGAGCGACACTGAAGGAAGCCCGTGCCAATGCCTATGCGGCAACGGAATGGATCTCTTTCGAGAATAAATATATGCGTCACGATATCGGCAAGGCAATCGATGAAGCATAAGATGTGATACAAAGGAGTTACAGATGAAAAAGACAGTACAAAGAACAAGTAAATTCAAGGCATTCTGGGGAATGCTTGCACTTGTGCTTGTGTTGGGAGCAGGACTTTTCGCAGAAGATTTCGCATTTGTCAGTCATGCGGAGAGTGCAGCCAAGGTAACGGCATCCAGTGCAAAGATCCGAAAGAGTGCGGATTCTTCCAGTGAAGTGATCGGAAGTGCAGCGAAGGACAAGACGATCTCGATTAAGAGTCAGACGAAGGGCGCAGATGGCTATACCTGGTATGAAGTGTATGTGGATGCGAATACGCTGGGATATATCCGTTCCGATCTGGTAAGTATCACTGACGGATCCACACCGGCTTCCTCTTCAAGTGCTTCCCAGGCAACGACGAACAATACCACGGCAGCCGCAACCCCGGCACCGACAGTGCAGGAGACTCCGGTGGATGTTACGGAAGTAGAGCCGTTGAGTGCAACCGTAACCGGAGGACAGTCCGTACGTGTGCGCAGTAATGCGTCTACCACAAGCAATATTGTGACGACAGCGGAAAATGGCTTAGCACTGACGGTCACAGGTCAGGCAACCGGTACGGATGGCAAGACATGGTATCAGGTGAATTTTATTTCGAATAACAGTGAAGTGACCGGATTTATCCGTTCGGATTATGTCGCTTTATCCGGAGAGTTACAGGCACCTGCAGAGGAACAGCCGACAGAAGAGCAGCCGGCGGCGGAACAGCCTGCAGAAGAGACTGTATCAAAGGATTGGGACACCCAGTTGCAGGGAGAAGACTGGTATCTGTTGGACATGGCAGGACAGAAGCAGTATAAAATTGATGATTTGTTCAATTCAATCAACCAGATCGCAGATGTGAATGCACAGTTTGAAGCTAATCAGAAGAAATTAAGCAGCCAGAAGGCAGTCATCATCATTCTGGTGATTCTGCTGGTAGCAGTCGCAGCAGCGGCGACATTACTGTTCTTCAAACTCAAAGATATGGCGGATGCAGCATATTTCTCCGGCGTAGAGGAAGAGACTGTCCGCAGAAGGAATGTCGACAGACCACAGCCCGGCAGAAATCGTGGAACCAGACCGGCGTCGCAGAGCGGCAGAGCACAAACCGGCAGACCGGCAACGCAGAAGGTAATGCATGAGGTCGGAGATGAAAGAAGACCGTCCGGCAGACCTACAGGACAGGGGAGCAGACCTGTTGCAAGACCCACAGGACAGGGAACCAGACCTGTGGCAAACCAGAACGGAAGACCCGTCGGACAGGCTGCCAGACAGGGCAATCCCGGGGAGGGAAGACCAGCAGGACAGAATGGCAGACCTACAGCAGGGCAGGGTACCAGACCCACACCTCAGGGGGATAGACCTACGGCAGGACAGGGCGCAAGACCTGTATCACAGAGCGGCAGACCGGCAGCTTTGCAAGGTACCAGACCCACGCCGCAGGTAGACAGACCTGCCGGCAGACCCACGCAGGGTGGCGGAAAACAGGATCCCGGCTGGAAGTCCAAGAATTTTATGTCAGACGATGATGAATTTGAATTCGAGTTCTTGAACTGGGACGGCGACGATAACCAGTAGAAAGTAGCAAATTCATAACACGGAAAAATACAAAGCGGCATCTTACGAAAGTGGGGTGCCGCTTTTGGCATACGTACAACGGCGCAAGCTTCTTATAAAAAAACGATTAACTTTTGCTCTCTGCAGTTGACAGTATCCTCTTCACTGTTATAATAAACGTATAACAATCAGTGACATGGGAAAGGGAGCGATTTTGATGATAATAGAGATAGATTTCAACAGTGATGAAGCACTCTATATGCAGTTACGCAATCAGATCATCATGGGAATTGCCACGTCACAATTTCATGAGGGAGATTCCCTGCCGAGTGTCCGCCAACTGGCAGATACGATCGGAATCAATATGCATACCGTAAATAAGGCATATACTGTTTTAAAGCAGGAAGGCTATGTCAAAGTCGACAGGCGGAAAGGTGCGGTAATTGCGCTGGATGTAGACCGTATGCGTGCTGTCGATGAATTGCGTAAGGAATTGCAGGTAATACTTGCTAAGAGCAGCTGTAAAAATATTTCCAGGCAGGAAGTACATGAATTGATTGATGAAATTTATGAAGAATATGGAGGACTGAATTAATGCAGTCACAGTTTACGGATAAGGCGCAGAATGCGCTTGCCCAGGCGGGCAGATGTGCCAGAAGCCTGAAACAGGGTTATATCGGAACGGAACACATTCTGGTAGGCCTGTTAAAAGAAGAGACCGGCGTGGCAGCCAAGGTATTGACGGATAACGGTGTGGAGACGGAAGCAGTCATGGAGATGATCCGTGACCTGATCGCTTTTGAGAACGGTGTGGCAGTGAAGGACAGAGAAGGGTATTCTCCCCGTGCAGCCCGTATCCTCGAAGAGGCGCACAGGCAGGCGTCACGTTTCGGACAGAAGCAGACCGGAACAGAGCATATTCTTCTTGCATTGATCAAAGAAGGGGAAAATGTGGCAGTCAGACTGTTAAATACCCTGGGAGTCAATGTGCAGAAGATCTATGTGGATACGCTGTTGGCAATCGGTCAGGACGGTAATTTATACAAAGAAGATCTCGGGAAAAAAGGAGATCGTAAGGCAAAACAGTCTACGTTGGAACAGTACAGCAGAGATCTGACCGCACTGGCAAGAGAGGGAAAACTGGATCCCGTGGTCGGCAGAGAGGATGAAATCCGCCGCGTGGTACAGATCTTAAGCCGCCGTACGAAGAATAATCCCTGTCTGGTAGGAGAACCCGGTGTCGGTAAAACAGCGGTCGTAGAAGGCCTGGCAGCCCGTATTGTGGCAGGAGATGTGCCTTTTACGGTACAGAACAAGAAAGTCTTAACGCTGGATCTGTCCGGAATGGTGGCTGGCAGTAAGTACCGCGGAGAGTTTGAGGAACGCATCAAAAAGGTGCTGAAGGAAGTCACTGAGGATGGGAATATTATTTTATTCCTGGACGAATTGCACACGATCATCGGTGCAGGCGGCGCGGAGGGAGCCATTGATGCTTCCAACATTATGAAACCTTCACTGGCACGCGGCGAGATCCAGCTGATCGGTGCGACGACCATTGCGGAATATCGTAAGTATATAGAGAAGGATGCTGCTCTGGAGAGAAGATTCCAGCCGGTTACCGTGGAAGAACCAACGGAGGAAGAGGCTGTCCGCATCCTGGAGGGCATCAAGGGCAAGTACGAAGCCCATCATCATGTCAACATTACACCGGAAGCAGTGGAAGCCGCAGTAAGGTTGTCTGCCCGTTACATCAATGACAGAAATCTGCCCGATAAAGCGATCGACCTGATCGATGAGGCAGCGGCCAGCGCGAGACTGCATGCAATGGATGTGCCTGATAAGGCAAAGGAAATCTCGAACCGGATAAAGGAGCTTGACTGGGAGATGGAGAAGGCTATTCGTGTGGAAGCTTTTGCCCAGATGGCAGAGATTAAAAAGAAGCAGGATGCGTTGGTGAAGAAGCAGGAGCGCCTGTTAAAGAAACGGGAAAAAAGGGAAGAAGAAAATACTTTGAGCATTGGGGAAAACGAGATTGCCGAGGTGGTAGCCCAGTGGACGAAGATTCCTGTACAGAAGTTGGCGGAGAAGGAAAGCGAGAGACTTCTGAAACTGGAGAAGACGTTGCATAAGCGCGTCATCGGACAGGAAGAGGCGGTTACCGCAGTAGCCAAGGCAATCCGCAGAGGTCGTGTGGGATTAAAAGATCCCAACCGTCCGATCGGTTCGTTCCTGTTCTTAGGACCTACCGGTGTAGGTAAGACCGAGCTGTCCAAAGCGCTGGCAGAGGCAATGTTCGGTTCGGAAGATGCCATGATCCGTGTAGATATGTCGGAGTACATGGAAGGGCATTCTGTCTCCAAGATGATCGGATCGCCGCCCGGATATGTAGGATTCGAAGAAGGCGGTCAGTTAAGTGAAAAGGTGCGCAGAAATCCTTATTCCGTTGTGCTGTTTGATGAGATCGAAAAAGCACATCCGGACGTATTCAACGTACTGCTGCAGGTATTGGATGACGGTCATATTACGGATTCCAAGGGACGCAAGGTCAGCTTCAAAAACACCGTGTTGATCATGACTTCCAACGCAGGAGCACAGCGCATCGTGGATCCCAAGAACCTGGGATTCGCCACGGAGAAGAGTGCGACAAAAGATTACGAGAAGATGAAGTCAAATGTCATGGAAGAGGTAAAGCGCAGTTTTAAGCCGGAGTTTATCAACCGTATTGATGACATCATCGTGTTCCATCAGCTGAACAATGAGAACATGAAAGAAATCGTAAATCTGCTGGCATCCAATCTGTATAAGAGATGTGAGGAGCAGCTGGGAATCCATCTGACTATTACCGCAGCATTAAAAGAGCACCTGGTTGAAAAATATGCCGACAACAAGATGGGAGCCAGACCGTTGAAGCGTGCGATCCAGTCTGTCGTGGAGGATGCGCTTGCCGAGGAAATCCTGCAGAAAAAAGTGGTGCCCGGAGATAAGGTGTCTGCCGGATTTAAGGACGGCAAAGTGGTATTTACGGTGAAAAATAAATAATTTTTTTGTAGAAAAAAGGGTGGAGATATATTATACTGTAACTATTCGAAACCCCATCCGCACCCTTCACCCGGAGGCGTAATTTTAAGCGGATGCAGTTACTTTCAGGAGGACAGACAGATGGCAGTAGTGGAAGAAATACTTCGCAGTGAAGCAGACGGATCTATCAGCTTCGGGAATCACAAACTGGATAAGAAAGCAAAAGTGGAAGATTACGAACATGCAGGAGATCTGCTGAAGGTTAAGACCTATAATGAAATGACAAAGCTGGAAAAGAACGGCATGTTTTTATATGAATCTGTTCCCGGAACCAGTGTACTTGAGTTCAAGGAGTCTGACAACAGTGTAGAGTTTATCGTAGAGGGTGACGAAGATTCCCAAATCACTGTCGGCTTGAAGGACGATACTGAGTACGAAGTATTTATCGATGGTAAGAATGTAGGTACCATGAAGACCGGACTTGGCGGAAAGTTAAGCCTGAGCGTAGAACTGGAAGCAGCGGGAGAAGTTCCTGTTAAGATCGTAGAGGCGTAAGGACGCACTGCAAAGGAGTCCAGACACGGAGGATATTGTAGTACTTCGTGGCTGGGCTCTTTTTTATTAAGGAGAACCTATGGCAAAAGGAAAGACTGCGACCGTATTTTTCTGTCAGAATTGCGGTTATGAATCCACAAAGTGGCTGGGGCAATGCCCCGGATGCCGGGAGTGGAACACCTTCGTGGAGGAGACGATTGATAAGACCGAATTAAAAAATACCGGAACCGGCAGCAGAAGAGAGCGCAGAGAAAACCCGGAACCCTGTGTCCTGTCGGAGATCGCGATCCGTGAGGAGAACAAGACACTTACCGGGATCAAAGAACTGGACAGGGTGCTGGGCGGCGGTATCGTGCAGGGATCGCTTACCCTGGTAGGCGGAGATCCCGGAATCGGTAAATCCACCCTGCTTTTGCAGGTCTGTCATCATCTGTCGGCAGCAGGGCATAAGGTATTATATATCTCCGGTGAGGAATCCAAGGTACAGATCAAGATGCGTGCGGATCGTCTGGGGAATTTTTCCGAACAGATGCTGCTTCTGTGTGAGACGAATCTGGACATCATCAGCGAAGTGATCCGCAGGATGCAACCGGAGATCGTCATCATTGACTCTATCCAGACTATGTACAATGAAAATGTATCTGCGGCACCGGGAAGTGTCTCCCAGGTGCGAGAGTCCACAGGAATCCTGCTGCAGCTGGCAAAAGGACTGGACATCTCGATCTTTATTGTCGGTCATGTGACGAAAGAAGGTACGGTGGCAGGTCCCAGAGTACTGGAACATATGGTGGATACTGTGCTTTATTTTGAGGGAGACCGTCATGCGTCCTACCGTATTCTGCGCGGTGTGAAGAACCGTTTCGGGTCTACGAATGAGATTGGCGTCTTCGAGATGAGAGAGACAGGCCTGGCGGAGGTCAAGAATCCTTCAGAATATATGTTGAACGGACGACCGGAGAATGCCAGCGGATCTGTGGTGGCATGTACGATGGAAGGCACCAGACCGCTGTTGATCGAGCTGCAGGCATTGGTGTGCCACAGTAATTTCGGCATCCCCAGGAGACAGACCACAGGTACGGATTTTAATCGTGTCAATCTGCTGATGGCGGTATTGGAAAAAAGATCCGGCGTGCAGCTGTCCTCCTGTGATGCGTATGTGAATATCACCGGAGGCATCAAGATTCAGGAACCGGCCATTGATCTGGGAATCGTGCTGGCGATTCTTTCCAGTTTCAGGAACCGTGCACTGAATCCGAAAATGGTAGCTTTCGGAGAAGTAGGATTAAGCGGTGAAGTCCGTGCGGTCAGCATGGCAAAACAGCGTGTGGCAGAGGCGGAGAAGCTCGGCTTTGAGGAATGCGTGGTGCCAATGGTATCTTTGGAAGAATGTAAAAAAGGAAGTAAGATTAGGGTCATCGGCGTCAGTTCTGTACAGGATGCCATGGATAAAGTATTTAATTAAAATAATATTCCGGGCAGCAGAAATGTTATTACGAAAACAGAATGCAGAGTGTGCTGGAAGTATGTTAAATATAAGTGATAAAACAACTGTATGAAATAATCATAAAAGAGGGAGGGAAAAATTATGCCTGTCAAGATAGGAATTGATATCGGCAGCAGCACTACCAAAATCGTAGCTTTTGAAGGAGAACACATGCTTCCGCCAATGGCAGTCAAGGCAGACAGCCAGGTGGCATCACTTTACGGTGCCTTCGGAAGATATCTGTATGAGAATAATCTGGAACTTTCCGATGTGGAAGGCGTGTATATCACCGGTGTGGGAAGCAAATATGTGGAAAAAGCAGTATACGGCTGTCCTACCTATAAGGTGGATGAATTCATCGCCACGGGAACCGGCGGTTATTATCTCACCGATAAAAAGGAAGTTATCGTGATCAGTATGGGAACCGGAAGCTTTTTCGTCAAGGTAACGGAAAATGAGATGAAGCATCTGGGCGGTGTAGGATTAGGCGGCGGAACCATCTGCGGATTGTCTGCAATCATGCTGAACACCGGGGACATCCATGAGATCGTACCATTGTGCCGCAAGGGAGATGTAGCGAAGATCGACCTGCGGATCGGTGATCTGGCAAAAGAGAAGCTGCCGGGACTGAATCTGGACGTAACGGCATCTAATTTCGGCAAGGCTGATGCACAGTCGAAGCCGGAAGACATTGCGGCAGGTATCGTACATATGGTCATCGAGAATATCTGCCAGGCCGGCATCCTGGCTTCCCTGAATACCGGCATCAAGGACTATATCCTGATCGGCGGACTGACAAAATTCTTCGAATGCCGCCAGATCATCGAGGACTTCAAGAGCCTGTGGGATGTGAAAATCAGCATACCGGAGTACTCTGACTATGCTACGGCCATCGGGGCGGTGATCGCGCCGGATGCGGAGAAAGAGCCGATCTTGGCAGAGCGGGTCTGACAGGATGAGTGAATATAAAGAGATACTGATAAAAAACGATTGTATGCACAGGTGACTGAAAGTAAAATTTCATTCGAAACTTCATTCGAAACTTCATTCGAAAAGGAAAGAGGGATTGATTTCTCAACCCCTCATGGTGTATAATCTACTTAGAAAGGTTGTCGGAGGTGAAAATTCCGATTTGCCCTCAGTTAGACTAGAAAAGAAATAGCATTCGCTTTGGACGGAGGATGCTATTTCTTTTTGTTATTATCGTCACCATGTCTGTCGATGTATGATAGAGCTGCAAAGACAACTAACAACAGCAACCTTTCAGATTGTGTCATAGGGTTTTGGTATATGTGTAAACAAATGTAAAGATTAAAAGCAACAAAAAAAGCCGATAAAATCGACTTTTTGAAGCAGGGGAAGAGGGGATCGAACCCCCGTTAACGGTTTTGGAGACCGCCGCACTACCGCTGTACTATTCCCCTATGAAATTGTATCAGCTGAATCACTGACGAAAGCTATTATAGCATA
>CAKRRS010000092.1 GCA_934394665.1 uncultured Acetatifactor sp.
ACCGCAAAAGCAGACCGCGAGGATACCCCGGATCCGGATGCCTTTGACATGACCTTTACCGTCAGCGGCAATGATCTGGCGGCGCAGATCACCACAGATCGCACTGACGTGGAGTTCAGCTTCGATGGAACGGACTGGGGGCAGACCAAATCCACCGGAGTCGGTCACAACGAGAAGGTGACTGCACAGATCCGCTATGCGGAAACCGATGATTATAACGCAAGCCCCGCCGTATCGAAGACATGGAACTCCGGTCACGGCCCGCTGAACCGCCACGACCGGGTGGAACCCACCTGTCAGGCAGAGGGCAGCATCGAATACTGGACCTGCGACGTCTGCGGACTGTATTTTGCATCCGCGGATGGAAACAAGAGCATAACAGCGACAGAGATCGTTCTTCCGAAGACGGATCATAGCTGGGCAGAAGGATATCTGTCCGATATGACCGGACACTGGCATAAGTGTGGTGTCTGTGGAATCACCAGCAATACGGAAAAGCATGCATCCGGTGGCGCGGCCACCACAGAACGGGCGGAAATCTGTACGATCTGCGGTTATGAGATCGCACCGAAGAAGCCTGCTGCCAGTAACGACGATGACAGCAGTCAGGCGTCCAATACGGACCGGAAGGCCACGGACGCGGCAGCACCTCCCGTAGCCACGGCAACGCCTGCCACACCCGGTGTGGTAAAGCCTTCTGTAATTCCTGTGCCCCCGACAACACCCGCTGCGGACGAAAACCGTAAGGAAGATGCGGCAAAGCCCTCCGGGGAGGCACAGGACACGCAGGAATCGAGTGGAGAAGCACCGCAGGAGGAGCGGATAGATTCCATGACCGCCCAGACTTCCGGCTCTCAGGAATCCGGCACAGAGCAGATAACGGAGACCTCCGGTAAGGGAATGAACGCAGGCCGTGTGGCGGCAGCGGCAGCAGCCGGAGCCGTAGTGGTCGGCGGTGGCGGCGCAGCTGTCTACGTGACCATGATCAAAGGAAAGTTTAAATTCAAATAACGTATGATAAGATGATAAGCGAACCTCAGAGGCCCGGTGCTTCTGAGGTTTGTTTTGCCATAGGGGAGAAATCTGCCGGAAATTACAACAAACTATTTTCAGATGAAAATAAATGTATTAAAATAGAAATAAGTATTGGCAGAACGAAGACAGTTTTGCATAGTTACAGCAAACGCAAGAGAAAATAGTGAAATATAGAAACGGAGGATCCTACGATGAAGAGAATCGGAATGTTAACGAGCGGTGGTGACTGCCAGGCCCTGAACGCAGCTATGAGAGGTGTGGTGAAGACACTGGCGAACGGTAAGGAAGAGGTGGAGATCTACGGCTTCCTGGATGGCTACAGAGGACTGATCTACGGTAATTTCCGCATGCTGACAGACAAGGATTTCTCCGGCATCCTTACCAAGGGCGGCACGATCCTGGGAACCTCCCGGACCCCGTTCAAGACGATCCAGGATCCGGATCCCAACGGGCTGAACAAAGTGGAAGCCATGAAGCAGAACTATTACAAGCTGCAGCTGGACTGCCTGGTAATTCTCGGCGGTAACGGCACTCATAAGACTGCAAACCTGCTGCGTCAGGAAGGCCTGAACATCGTCACACTGCCGAAGACTATCGATAATGATCTGTGGGGAACCGATATGACTTTCGGCTTCCAGAGCGCAGTGGATATCGCGACAGATGCGATTGACTGTATTCATACGACAGCAGCATCCCACGGCAGAGTGTTTATCGTAGAAGTCATGGGACATAAGGTGGGATGGCTTACCCTGAACGCCGGAATGGCAGGCGGCGCCGATATTATCCTGCTTCCGGAGATTCCGTATGATATTAATAAAGTGATTGAGAAAATTGAGGACAGAGATAAGAAAGGATGCCGTTTTACCATTATTGCGGTAGCTGAAGGCGCAATCTCCAAGGAAGACGCAGCCCTTTCCAAAAAAGACTATAAGAAAAAGATGGAAAAATATCCATTTCCTTCCGTGTCTTATGAAGTGGCAGCACAGATCCAGGAGAAGACCGGCAGAGAAGTACGCGTCACCGTACCCGGACACATGCAGAGAGGCGGAAGCCCCTGCCCTTACGACAGAGTATTTGCCAGCCGTCTGGGCTCCGAGGCAGGCAAGCTGATCCTGGACAACCAGTATGGTTTCATGGTAGGTTACAAGAATCGTGAAATCGTGAGAGTGCCCCTTGAGGACGTGGCAGGCAAGCTGAAGACTGTCGATCCGGATGCTACGATCGTACAGGAAGCGAAGATGCTGGGCATCTGCTTTGGAGACTAAGAAAATAAACGAGCAACTATGCAGTGCCTCATTTGCAAAACTGCATCTTTGCTGTTTTCTTTTGGCTTATTGAGGCTGCTTCGTCAAATAAATAGGAACAATGAAATAATAGCAGGGAAGAGAGAAAGTACATGTCATATACAGCACTATACCGGAAATTCCGCCCGGACGCTTTTTCCGATGTCAAGGGTCAGGATCATATCGTGACGACATTGAAGAATCAGCTGCGGGCGAACCGGATCGGTCATGCGTATCTGTTCACCGGAACGAGAGGTACCGGTAAAACTACGGTGGCGAAGATTTTTGCGAAAACAGTGAACTGCGAACACCCCACAGAGGACGGCCCCTGTGGGGAATGCCGTATTTGTAAGGCGATTGCGGCGGGAGCCAGCATGAATGTCATCGAGATCGATGCGGCTTCCAATAACGGTGTGGACAATATCCGTGAGATCATCGACGAGGTATCCTATTCCCCGGCGGAGGGAAAATACAAGGTCTACATCATCGACGAGGTGCATATGCTCTCCCCCGGAGCTTTTAACGCATTGTTAAAAACTCTGGAAGAGCCGCCCTCTTATGTTATTTTTATTCTGGCAACCACAGAGGTGCACAAGATCCCCATTACGATCCTGTCCCGCTGCCAGAGATATGATTTTAAACGAATCTCCATTGATACCATCACGGATCGCATGAAGGAACTGATGGACACGGAGCAGGTACAGGTGGAGGACAGAGCTCTGCGCTACATTGCCAAGGTGGCAGACGGCTCCATGCGTGATGCCTTGAGCCTGTTGGATCAGTGTATTGCCTTCCATCTTGGCAAAGAACTGACCTACGATATGACCCTGGATGTGTTGGGGGCGGTGGATACGGAAGTGTTCAGCAGATTGCTGCGCTTCGTCATGGACCGGAATGTGTTAGGATGCATTGAACTGTTGGAAGAGATCGTCATGCAGGGCAGGGAGCTGGTACAGTTTGTCACGGACTTTACCTGGTATCTGCGGAATCTGATGCTGGTACAGACAGCGGACAATCTCGAGGATGTCATTGATATGTCTACCGATAATCTGGCGAATCTGAAGGAAGAGGCAGCAATGCTTTCCATGGATCAGATCATCCGTTATATTCATATTTTCTCCGAACTGTCCGGACAGATCCGCTATGCGGCACAGAAGCGTATCCTGGTGGAGATCGCACTGATCAAGCTGTGCAAGCCGGAGATGGAGACGGATCAGGAGGCGGTTCTCGACAGAATCCGTCAGGTAGAGGAAAAGGTGGAGAACGGAATTGTAGTCCGGGCGGCACAGATTCCGGACGGTGTTATGGGAATCCAGGGAGCGGCAGCGAATGCGGCGAAACCTAAGGCGGAACTGCCCAAAGCGATCCCGGAAGATGTTCAGGAGATCGTGAGGAAATGGCCGTCTATCGTCGGGAATGCTGAAAATCCGATGAAGATGTACCTGAAAAATGCAAGACTCAGCCTCGGCGGAGATAACAGACTGATGGTGGTGCTGGAGGACGGGCTGGCTTCCGATTATTTCAAGGGCGAGAACCACGAACAGAATAAGCAGCAGCTGGAGACCATGCTGTCCGAATTTTCCGGCAAGCAGCTGGAAGTCACGATACAGACGGTGGAGAGTACACAAGAGTTTGAAGACAATTATGTAGATCTCAGCAAAGTGATCAATATGGACATTGACGAGGAAGAGTGATCCCGGTGAATTTGGGATTGCGGCAGACTTTCAGATAAGGTAAGATAGAATAATAACTCACCCATAGAAAGACTGTGTGACTGCTTGCAGGCAAAGCAGTCTTTCTATGAGGGGAATTAGAAATGATATGGAGGAAACAATAACATGGCAAAAAGAGGTGGATTTCCCGGAGGCGCAATGCCCGGAAACATGAGTAATCTGATGAAACAGGCACAGAGAATGCAGCGTCAGATGGAAGAAGGACAGAAGGAACTGGAGACGAAGGAATTTTCCGCATCCGCAGGCGGCGGTGCGGTAGAAGTGACTATCAACGGCAAGAAAGAGATCACATCCATCAAGCTTGCAGAAGAGATCGTGGATCCTGAGGATATCGAGACCTTACAGGATGCCATCGTGGCAGCAGCCAATGAAGCACTGCGCAAAGCCGATGAGGCGAATGCAGAGCTGATGGGCAAGATGACAGGCGGATTGGGAGGATTTCCTTTCTAATGGAAATGTACAGCGGACAGATCAATAAATTAATAGATGAACTGGCAGCCTTGCCGGGGATCGGCAATAAGTCCGCACAGCGTCTGGCTTTTCATTTGATTAATATGCCGAAGGATCGTGTGGACAGGCTGGCAAATGTGATGATCGAAGCCAGAGCCAATGTCCGCTATTGCAAGGAGTGCTATACCCTGACGGACAAGGAAATCTGTCCGGTGTGTGCAAATCCTAAAAGGGATCACAGTACCATTATGGTGGTGGAAAATACCAGAGATCTCGCAGCTTATGAGAAGACAGGCAAATACGGGGGCGTGTATCATGTATTGCATGGCGCAATCTCTCCCATGCTGGGGGTGGGGCCCGGTGATATCAAGCTGAAAGAACTGATGGAACGTTTGCAGGGAGACGTGGAAGAGGTCATTATCGCGACCAATTCCAGCCTGGAAGGCGAGACCACGGCGATGTATATCAGCAAACTGATCAAACCCACCGGCATCAAAGTGACCAGAATCGCCAGCGGTGTGCCCGTGGGCGGCGATCTGGAATATATCGATGAGGTAACATTACTCCGCGCTTTGGAAGGCAGAGTGGAACTATAGTAAAAAGATAAAATGGATAAAAGAGGGAAAGGGTGATTACAATGGCAGTAACAAAAAGTGTATTTGGGAAGAGTCCGGAGGGAAAAGAAATCTCTCTGTATACGCTGAGCAACAGCAAAGGAATGAAAGCCGAGGTAACAGATCTGGGAGCAGTTCTGGTCCGGGTACTGGTGCCGGACGCAAGCGGTAAAGTAGATGATCTGGTGCTTGGCTTCGACCATGCGGAGAGCTATTACGGCAACGACAGCTTTTTCGGAACTGTGATCGGACCCTGCGCGAACCGCACCGGCGGTGCAGAGTATACGCTGGATGGTGTGACCTACCGGCTGGATAAAAACGACGGAGCCAACAACCTGCATTCGCACAAAAATCTTGGCTTCCACAAGAGACTGTGGAATGCACAGACCGGCGAGAACAGCGTGACGTTTTCCCTGGAGGATACGGATGGCAATCTCGGATTCCCCGGCAACAAAAAGGTGTCCGTAACGTATTCTTTAAGCGAGGAAAATGAGCTGAAGCTGCATTACCATGCTTCCAGCGATAAGAAGACGATCCTGAATCCGACCAACCATTCTTATTTCAATCTGGACGGACAGGATGCCGGCAATATTGAAGATCATGAGTTATGGCTGGGAGCGTCCCGTTTTACGGTGGTGGCACCGGGCGCGATTCCTACCGGAGAAAACCGTGCGGTAGCAGGCACTCCCATGGACTTTACACAGCCGAAGAAGATCGGAAGAGATATTCGGGAAGACTACGAGCAGCTGGTGCTGACCGGCGGATATGATCATAACTATGTGATCGATGGCTGGGACGGTACATTGCGTCATATTGCAACGGTCAAAGGTCCGAAGAGCGGAAGATGCATGAAAGTATTTACCACACTTCCCGGCGTACAGTTTTATGCCGGCAACTTTATCAATACCCAGCAGGGAAAAGGCGGTGTGACCTATGGAAAACGCTGTGGATTTGCATTAGAGACACAGTATTTCCCGGATACGATCCATCATGAGAACTTCCCTTCTTATGTATTTGGTGGAGAAAACGGGGATTATGATTCTGTAACAGTATATCAGTTCGAAGCATAAAAACTTTGTCGAATTGTTTTTAAAAGGGCGCGACAAAGAACGCTAAAATACCTCCTGTGCGGATGCTATAGTTAGTGATAACTGATAGTAACGGCATGGGAGGTGTTTTTTATGGAATTACCGAAAAATATAACGCAGATCGGTGAGGCGGACAAGCACTGCAGAATCTACGTGGAAGACTATGTGGTCTCTTACATAAAACAAATGAATGGTATCGCGCAGAATAAAGAGATCGCTATCGCATTGTATGGAAGAAAAACAGTGGAAGCCGGTGTGACCTATCTGTTTGCATACGGTTCCGCAAAACTTAATTTTTTACAGAAAACAGTGCGGCATTTGTCACAGGCGCAGGAGCAGGAGATTGAGAAGCTGCGGAAAAAATATTTTTCCGAAATGACATTTCTCGGATACCGGATTCTGAATGGGGAAATGGTGGAAGGATTTTATATATGCGAGCAGGACATTTGCCGATGCGTGGAAGGATATGCACAGTTTTATGAGAAAAATGACAGTATGCTGGCATACATGCTGGAAAACCGTGAGGAAGAAGCGAAACCGGAAGAAGTAGACCGGGAAAAGTATGAAGTCGTAAGGAAAAGGCAGGAAGAGCGGAAACGGCAGCAGGAGACAGGATGTGTAACACGGAAGCCAAGAGATGAACAGCAGCCATACGGAGAATGGACGGTATACAATGAACAGAGGCAATATGAGGATCGGCAACAGGAAGGACGACAGTCATATGAAAGTAAGTACGCAGATATGAATCAGCAATCCTGTGAAGGATTACAGATGCGGAATGCACGAAACAAGGAAAAAATAAAACGTGAAAAAGACAATGTGATTCAGATGCCAACGGTGGGGCTGCGCAGAATGAAAATGGCTGCCACGGGAGTGTTCGTTCTCCTCTGTGTCGTGGCGCTGGCACTGATGCAGCAGGAGAGCACGGGGGAATCGCTGGGGGAGGCAGCCAGGCAGGCGATGAATAACATGATGGAACAGAGACTTCCGGATGCGGCACAGGAGCCGGCTGCGAACAGCACACTGGTGGCGGAGGACAAGCTGGAAGAGGCACTGCGACAGGAAAACGGAGCGGTGTCGGCATCCGGAACAGCAGGGACGAAAGAAACTGCAGAAAATGCGGAAACTACGGAAAACGCAGATGCGGCATATCCGGATGGAAACAGTACCAATGAAACGACAGAAGCGTCTGACAATAGTATTGCAGAAAACAGTACGGAAGTGACACAGGGAGCAACAACAGATACGACACCTGCGAATGAAGAGACAGATGCGTCACAAACAGTCAAAGCGGAAACAACAGAATCCTCAGAAGTAATAAAAGCGCAGGAAACCGCCGTACAGCCGAAGGCTTATACGATTCAAAAAGGCGATACCCTGATCGGTATTTCCCTGCGTAACTACGGAAGCAATTCCAGGGTATCGGAGATATGTAAAATGAACGGCATTAAGGATCCGGATGATATCAAAATCGGGCAGGAAATCTTTTTGCCATAAAAATATTTTCAAAGAGGGGAAGTGTGATATAATAAACTCACTCCCAGCACATTTGATTGCCTGCAGGCTATATGTGTTTTCTACGAGGGAGAAGATTTACGATTTATTTTGAATATAAATGGGTATTTTGCCCGGGAACTAAAAATTAAGGAAAAGAATACATGGCAGCAGATATTAAAAATTATCTGAAAGAAAAAGAAATACGACAGAAGAATCAGGGGGATTATCAGAAAAAACTGCTTAAGAGCCGTCTGAGGATAGTATACCGTGTGCTTTTGGTAGTGGCGGTGGTGGGAGCCGTACTTGCACTGGTGGCGGTACAGGCAAAGCGGCATATTTATACAGGATACGAGACGGTATCTTCTGTGAACAGGGAGACCTCTTCGGATGCCACAGATGTCCGGCTCAAGAACGGAATTCTTACTTATAGTAAGGATGGTGCGCATTGCACGGATGCCAAAGGAAACGTAAAGTGGAATCAGACGTATGTGATTCAGGATGTGCAACTGGCATTGTGCAGGGATGTGGCAGCCATCGGCAGCTACAACGGGCGTGAAATTTACGTGCAGAATGCAGAAAAACAGCTGGGAACTATCACTACGACAATGCCAATCCGGAATCTTACGGTGGCTGAGACCGGAAGAGTGACGGCAGTGCTGGCGGACACGGATGTGACATGGCTCAAGACTTATGAGACGGATGGAACAGAGAGCTATACAGGACAAGCACATATGAACGATGGCGGCTATCCGATTTCTATCTGCCTGTCTCCTGACGGAGAGCTTCTTGCGATCAGCTATCTGTATGTGGATGCCGGTGTGGTGAAGACAAGTGTGGTGTTTTACAATTTCGGTCCGGTAGGAGAAAACCAGAGTGACTATCTGGTCAGCGCGTATTCTTATTCGGATCTGATCGTTCCGAAGGTGCAGTTCATGAATAACGACACAGCGTTTGCGGTGGGCGACAGCCGCCTGATGATCTATACCGGCTCGCAGAAACCGGTAACGGCGGGAGAATACCTGTATGAGGAAGAGATCCAGTCCGTATTTTACAGTGACAAATATGTAGGTCTGGTATTTTTGTCTGATCAGACAGAAAGCAAATATCGCATAGATGTATATAATACATCGGCTGCGAAGGTAGGCAGCTATTATTTTGACGTGGATTATACGGATATCTTTTTTGAGGACGACGACATGGTAATCTATAATGATGCAGAATGTCAGATTTTCATGACGGATGGTGTAGAGAAATACCATGGAAATTTCAACAAAAGTGTGAGACTGATGCTCCCTGCGGGAGGGTCTTACAAATATTACCTTGTTACAGAGAATACAATAGATACCATACAATTAAAATAACAGGAGAATAAATACAAATGACTTTGAATTTAATGTTGATTATAGCGGCAGTAATATTAGTGTACATGGTAATGAGAGGCTATGAAAAGGGAATGGTGCGAAGCCTGATCTCTTTGATCTCATTGCTGGTGACCTGCGTAGTGCTGTTTTTACTCTGCAATGCAATAGGCAGCTATATTAGCGGCAGATTTTTTAACCTGATCCTTACGATATTGTTGATTGCAGCCATAAGCGTGGTGCATCACTTACTTAATGTAGTTTTCTTTTCTGCAAAAATGATTTCCAAACTACCTATAGTACATAGCCTGGACAAACTACTAGGTGTTGTGGCCGGAATATTGGAAACTGTTCTAATTGTTTGGACAATATATTCATTTAATGTATTCAGGGATTTGGGAACTCTGGGGCAGGTGCTGGTAGATTATACCAGAGACAGCAAAATACTTACATTTTTATATGAAAACAACTACCTGGCACATTGGGTCGAACAGATCGGAGAAAAGATGCCGTCCTTTATAAAATAGAGAAAACATCCCCTGTTTCTGCGGAATTTGCAGGACAGGGGATAATTTGTGCAAAAAATTAGAAAAATAATGTTGACAAGTAGTATACAGGGTGATATACTCAAATTCGTTGTTGAGGCAGTGCCAAAACAACAAAGACAACTAAAAAGAAACTTGTAAAGATTTCAAAAAAGTTGTTGACAAATGTCTGGCAGATGTGGTAATATAAAAACCTGCCGCGAAAAACGAAAGTTTTTCAAGACAAAAAAGTTTTTAAAAAAGTTGTTGACAAACGAAGGCGGTCGTGATAAGATATCAGAGTTGCCGCTGAGAACAACAGCAACAAAGCTTCTTAATAAGAAGCGACGCACTTTGACAAATAAACAGTAATGCAACCCTGAAAATTCCAAGATTTTCAGAGAAATTCAAGAACAAGCAACTTAGTC
>CAKRRS010000093.1 GCA_934394665.1 uncultured Acetatifactor sp.
CAAAATCTTTATTTTCCATAGCTTCTACATATTTTTCAATGGGTCTCATAGTGTGCTCCTCCTTAATATACCTTTTCGGAATTTAACAGTGCGTCGGTACCGCCGTCTACGAACATGATGTTGCCGTTGACACCTCTGGCGGCAGCGGATGCGAGGAATACCATCACCTCAGCAATCTCTTCCGGAGCCATCAGACATTCCTGACCGTATTTGGTGGGAATGGGCAGGGCGTTCAGTGCCATTTTCGCAGTGGTACTCATGGTAGCGGTCATGGCGGTATGTACGTTGCCGGGAGCTACCGCATTGATGCGGACACCGTTGGCTGCCCAGGCAGCGGACACTCTGCGGACCCATCTGGCCAGCGCATATTTGGTGGATACATAGAGACTGTTGCCGACGGAGAGATTGGTGGCATCCATAGAAGATACCAGGCTTAAGACTCTCTTCTCATCACCGATATTGTTCAACAGATCTACGATATCCTTACGTCCGGCACCCTGGGAAATCGTGTTGGATACCGTAACGACGCAGCTGCCGTGCTTTTTCTTCAGAAGATCATAGACACCTTCCGCTACGGCCACGGGTCCGAAATAATTCAGGGAAATGATCAGCTCCAGATTGCCGCAGGCACCGGAGACACCGGCGTTGCAGATCATGCCGTCCAAGCCTTCCGGATGCATCTCGTGCAGTTTGTCTACTGCGGTCTGTCTGCCTTCCGGTGTTGCCAGATTCACACAGATATCGCCGTCTTTTAAGTCGATATTGATGACCTCATGTCCTCTTTGCTGTAACAGTTCCTTTGTCTTGGCGCCGATTCCGCTGGATGCGCCGGTGATTGCATATACGCCCATGTTGTAATCCTCCTACTTGTTTTCTTTCTTGCTTTTGCTTTATGAGTTCATTATAATAAAATCTGATCTCTTTTAAATAACCAAAACAAGAAAAAATGAGGATACCAGATGCTGACCTATGATTTGACGAAACGCGGAAAGAAAACCATGTATGAGTACTTATATGAAGCGATGAAGACGGATATCTTATGCGGCCGTCTGACTGCCGGTGAGAAGCTTCCCTCTAAGAGAGCCTTTGCGGAGCATCTGCAGGTCAGCGTCAAGACAGTGGAAAATACGTATGAGCAGCTTCTGCTGGAAGGCTACATCCGTTCGGAGGAAAAGAGGGGATATTTCGTCAATCGTCTGGAAGTGCGCGGTTTGCAGGCTCCGGCGTATGCTTCTTTTGTGACCCGTTTTCAGGAGGAAAAGTATCTGGCGGATCTGACGGCGAATACCGTGCAATATGAAAAGTTTCCTTTTTCCACCTGGGCGAAAATCATGCGTAAGACACTGACGGATTATGATACCACGCTGCTAAAAACAGTGCCTTTTAACGGTGTGGAGAAGCTGCGTGTGGCGATTGCGGAGCATTTATACCGGTATCGTGGCATGCAGGTGTCCCCGGATCACATTATCGTAGGAGCCGGAACGGAATATCTGTACAGCCGTCTGATGCAGCTGCTGGGGAAAGGGGCAAAATTCGGCGTGGAGAATCCGGGGTACCGTAAGATTACAAAATTATATGCTGCCGGCGGTGCTGCATGGGATTATGTGGATATCGACGACAAAGGCATGAAAGTGGGACAACTGGATCAAAAGGGCATCACTGTGGCGCATGTGTCCCCGGAACACCATTTTCCCATCGGACTGGTCATGCCGGTAGGCAGGCGGCAGGAACTGCTGAACTGGGCAGCGCAGGAGCCGGAACGCTATATCGTGGAGGACGATTTTGATTGTGAATTCCGTATGGTGGGAAAACCGATTCCATCCATGCAGTCCATGGACCGGAATCACAGAGTGATCTATCTCAATACCTTTTCCAAGACGATGGTGCCGTCCCTGCGCATCGGCTATATGGTGCTTCCGGAAAAACTGATGGAGCGCTATATCTCCACAATGAATTTTTACTCCTGTACGGTATCCGGCTTTGAGCAGTATGCGATGGCGGAATTCCTGGAAAAAGGTTATTTTGAACGGCATATCCGGAGACTGGTGAATGATTACAGGGGTCAGAGGGAGAAAATATGCAAAATGTTTCGGGAGTCGGAACTGAGCCGTGTCAGTCAGATCTATCAGGATGACGCCGGAACGCATTTTTTGCTGCATGTGCGGACGCTCCTTAGCGACGTGGAAATCAAATGGGCACTCAGACAGCGTGGCATTCTGGTCAACTGTCTGTCGGAATATTGCTTTGCGGATGCACAGAAATATAAGGGGATTCTGGTCATTCACTATTCGGATATGGAGGAAGAGGTGCTGCAAAAGGTGATCGGGGCGCTGGAGGAGATTATTTTGTGATGCCGGAACATATTTGCCCATAAAATCACACAAATATATTTTGCTCTCGAAGTCGCGAGGGATAGAACGGATACATTTATATTTTTTCCATATATGGGAATACTGAGAAAAAGAATGCAGTGTCATAGTGCGATAGCATGGAAGGAGAAAATATGAATCAGAGAGTGGGAAGAAGCAGTATCCGGCTGGGCAAGCCTGTGTGCATTATAGACAGCGCAAGCATTGTCGGGAAAAAAGAGGGCGAGGGACCGCTGGGTTCCCTGTTCGATATGGTAGGTGAAGATGATCTCTTCGGATGCAAGACCTGGGAAGAAGCAGAGAGCAATCTCCAGAAGGATGCAGTCTACATGGCGATGGAAAAAGCCGGGCTGAAGGCAGAGGATGTCTCATATCTGTTTGCCGGAGATCTGCTGGCGCAGGGGATAGCGACATCCTTTGGTATTTCGGCGTATCATATTCCGTTGTTTGGATTGTACGGCGCGTGCTCTACCTGTGGGGAAGCTCTGACAGTGGGGGCTATGACCATAGCGGGCGGTTATGCCGATCATGTGGTGTGTGTGACTTCCAGCCATTTCGGCAGTGCGGAGAAGGAGTTCCGGTTCCCACTGGATTATGGGAACCAGCGTCCGTTGTCTGCCAGCTGGACAGTGACCGGGAGCGGCGCATTTGTGTTGGGGCAGAATCAGAAATGCAGAGCACATATTACGGGAATGACACCGGGGAGAATCGTGGACTACGGGCTCAAGGATTCCATGAATATGGGCGCCTGCATGGCACCGGCGGCAGCGGATACCATAGAGAGACATCTGGAGGATTTCCATGTGCAGCCGGAAGCATATGACCGTATCATCACAGGAGACCTGGGAAGCGTGGGACAGACGGTACTGATAGATCTCCTCAGGGAGAAGGGGATTGACATCGCAGACAGACACATGGACTGCGGCATTGAAATCTTTGATGCCGAAGCTCAGGATACCCATGCGGGCGGCAGCGGCTGTGGGTGCAGCGCTGTGACGTTATCTGCGTATATTTTGCCGAAGCTGGAGTCCGGTGAGTGGAAAAAAGTATTGTTCCTCCCGACGGGAGCGCTATTGTCGAAGACCAGTTTTAATGAAGGTAAGAGCGTACCGGGGATCGCACATGCGGTGGTGCTGGAGAGCCCGAGGTAGGAACTTCTGCAGAATGTTGCAGACTGCAGTCCCAAACGGGGAAAATTAGCTCTTGCAAGCAATATCATACACTGGTACAATAAATTCCAGACGGCGAAAATACATTATGCCGGGAATGGCTGGTGAGTCGGAATGCGAAGGATAGAATTCAAGATGGAACGACCGGGACTGTTGGAGGTCGGACAGAAGATCACGGTAACGGAGGGACTTCTGCCCAGCAACTACTATTATACGATTGACCCTTCTCTGGCCATGTCTCCGAATATCCCTTTCCGTTACCGCCTGAAGAACCGGGATGGCGTTGTAGCAGATATCGTGGAGAATTCCAGAGGATTCTACGTGACGGCGGAATTTGATGAGCCGGAAGTAGATATGACGAAGTAAACGCCGGGGCTGCCGCAGGAATTTCGGAACATGCCGGGAGGCAGGCGGCGCAAGGCGCAGATGACAGATTTAAGAAAAATGAAATGATAGGAAGAAGAGGAGAATATTATGTTACAGAAGATTTCGACAGACAAAGCACCCGCAGCAATCGGACCTTACTCCCAGGGTATCGTACTGGGCAATATCTTTTTCGCATCCGGACAGATCCCTATTGATCCTGCGACCGGAGAGATCCACGGCACCACGATTGAAGAGCAGGCTGAGCAGGTAATGAAGAACATCGGTGAGCTGTTAAAGGCAGCAGGTACCGATTACACCAGAGTAGCCAAGACTTCCTGTTTCCTGGCGGACATGGGAGATTTTGCAGCGTTCAATCAGGTATATGCGAAGTACTTCACCGAGAATCCTGCCAGAAGCTGTGTTGCAGTCAAGACCCTTCCCAAGAACGTACTGTGTGAAGTGGAAGTCATTGCGGAAGTATAAAGTGTAAGTAACCACCATGAGCAGATAACATGCAGACATGTATTCAGAAGCCCCACAGAGGCAGTTCTGCAAATGGAGCGCTGGGAAGGTTATAAAGATGAACAGGACGGAAGATCGTCGCTTATAGGCGGCGATCTTCTTATGTAGAGACAGGAGAAACTTATGAAAAATAATATTACTCTGATCGGCATGCCGGGTTCGGGAAAAAGTACGGTAGGGGTCGTTTTGGCGAAGCGCCTGGGCAGACGTTTTGTGGATTCGGATCTGGTGATCCAGGAGAGGCACGGAAAATTATTGCATGAACTGATCACAGAGCATGGTGTGAAAGGCTTCTGGCAGATCGAGAGCGATGTGAATGCGTCCTTAGATCTGAATAACAGCATCATTGCCACCGGCGGAAGCGCCTGCTACGAGCCGGAGGGCATGCAGCATCTGCGGGACATCAGTACCGTGGTATATCTGAAGCTTCCCTATGAGGAAGTGGAGAAACGGCTGGGGGATCTGAATGCCAGGGGTGTGACCCTAAAGCCCGGCCAGACACTGTGGGATCTGTATGATGAGAGAACCCCTCTGTATGAAAAATATGCGGATCTGATCATAGACTGCAGCGGAAAAATGCTGCGGGATGTGGTGGCAGAGATTGCTGAGAAATATAAAAAACAATCCTGATAAGATCACATAACCGTAAAGCAGCAAGGGACAAAAAAATAAGGGACGAAAAACATAAGGGACGAAAAACATAAGGGACGGAAAATACAACTATGGAAAATAAAAGAGTGAAAACAACGAGAAACAGCCTGATTCTTCTGTTGACGGCAACTATCTGGGGTATGGCGTTCGTCTCCCAGAGCAAGGGCATGGACTATATGCATCCCTTTACGTTCAACGGTGTGCGTTCCCTGATCGGTGCGGCGAGCATTTTAGTGTATCTATTGATCAGCCGGAAGATCGCGGCAGCGAAAGCTGCGCCGATCGATTGGAAAGTAAATGTGAAAGCAGGTCTATTGTGTGGGATTTCTCTGACGATTGCGAGCACACTGCAGCAGTTCGGCATCAAATATACCAGTGTCGGCAAAGCCGGTTTTATCACCACCCTGTATATCATTTTCGTACCGCTGTTCGGCATCTTTTTGAAGAAAAAGGTAGCACCCGTTGTATGGGCGGCAGCAGTCATGGCAGCGATTGGCATGTATCTGTTGTGTATGACGGAATCGCTGCGCCTGGGAGCCGGCGACATCATGGTATTTTTATGCGCAATCGCTTTTGCCATACAGATCATGACTATAGATCATTATGCAGGCCGGATCGACGGAGCCGTTGTCTCCTGCATCCAATTTACAGTCTGCGGTGCCACCTGTTGCATCGGTGCATTGATCTGGGGACAGCCGACGTTCGGTCAGCTCTATGAAGGGTTGGGCGCACTTTTGTATGCCGGTGTCTTAAGCTGCGGTGTCGGTTATACTTTACAGATCATCGGTCAGCAGGGGCTGAATCCTACGGTGGCGGCATTGATCATGAGTCTGGAATCCGTAATTGCGACAATCTCCGGATGGGTTGCATATAAGATCGGATTCTTAAGCACGGATCAGACATTGACTCCGAGACAGATTGCAGGCTGCGTGATCGTATTTGCTGCGGTGATTCTGGTACAGCTTCCGCCGGAGTGGTTCCGGTTTGGCAAAAAGAACGCATAAACGTATAAAAACATAAAAAATGCAGAGACTGTCCTTAAAAAGGAGGAAATGCAGAGAATGGATTATATCAATGCTTTCTGGGTGGGCGGTCTGATCTGTGCTTTGGTGCAGATCTTAATGGAAAAGACGAAGATGATGCCGGGACGTATCATGGTACTGTTGGTGGTCACCGGTGCGGTCATCAGTGCACTGGGCTGGTACGAACCGTTTCAGGAGTATGCAGGGGCGGGAGCGAGTGTGCCGTTACTCGGTTTTGGAAATGTGTTGATGAAAGGTGTAAAAGAGGCTGTGGCGGAACAGGGCTTTTTAGGACTGTTTTCCGGAGGCTTCAAAGCCGGAGCTGTGGGAACCTCCGCGGCACTGATCTTCGGCTATCTGGCGAGCCTGCTCAGCAAACCGAAGATGAAGGAGTGACCGGCTTAGGGCTGTTCCTGCGAATGATTCGAGGAACAGAAGATGATCCGGAGAGTGGGATCAGAGCTCTTCGTAAGCAATTCCTTTCAGATCCAGATACTTTTTCAGTGCTTTGTCCCATGCGGCATCGGCGCTTTTATCCATGGTGAACACCTGATATGCCGAGCCGGTGGTGAGAATGGTTTTTTCTCCGTCGTATCGGATATTCAGGACAAGCGCTTTGAGCACCGAAGCATCTGCCTGCGCTTTTTCCAACATGGCGGCAGCCTTGTCCGGCTGCATATGCAGGACAAATTTAAAATACAGAGGAGTGTGTTTTCCCTTGATCAGGTCAAAGCACAGTCCTTTTATTTTGCTCCATGACTGCAGATCCCAGGGGATGCAGTCTTCTCCACGTTCTTCCGCAGGGTAGAAGTCCCGGTTGATATGCCCGTCAATGGTGTAAGTAAGCGCGGTGCTGATCGTGGCTTCTTCCAATAAAAAGGAATCGAAGGTGTCAGCCAACAGCAGGTGATTCATAAAATTTTTCATGGATGTAATCTGTAATGCGATCATGAAATCTCCTTATTGTGTCTCAGCGATGTCAGCACACGTTCAATTCATAAAACTCATACCGGGGAAAGGAATGCAACGAAACGTGAAAGACATTGTCGGTACAGAATTGTTATGAAAACAGTATAAGCGAAATTTATGGAAAAGGAAATAGCAACAGAACAAAATGTGAATATTTTGTGGAATGACTTTACGAATGAGACGTTTCGTGCTATTATAAGTGGTATTAAAAACTACATAGTATAGTTTAAAAAATAACCATAGATAATAAATACAGCATAAGAGAGATCGGACTGCTTCGGAACCGGAGCTGTGATGGAATACCGGAAAATGTGAAACAGATGTTGCGTCTGTTATTTTGAATGAGATACAAGCTATGAAAGGTATGGTAGGGATATGAGTTTTAAAATTGTTGTAGACAGCTGTTGTGAACTGCCGGAGGAATATTTACAGGATCCCCGGTTTGAGATCGTCCCCCTGGGACTGGAAGTGGGAGATTACCAGATCCAGGATGATGAGAACTTCAATCAGTCGGAATTCCTGAAAAAGGTGGCAGAGTATCCGAAATGTCCCAAGTCGGCATGCCCCTCCCCGGAGAGATTCAGGGAAGCATATCACACAGAAGCACAGCATGTGTATGTGATCACATTATCTTCTCACCTCAGCGGAAGTTATAACAGCGCAGTACTGGGAATGAATTTGTATCGGGAAAAATACGGGAAGAAACAGATTCACGTCATTGATTCCGAATCCGCCAGTTGCGGTGAGACACAGATCGCAAAAAAGCTGGTGGAACTGGAGGAGCAGGGACTTCCCTTTGAGGAAATCGTGAAGCAGATCGAGGAGTTCCGCAGTAATATCCATACCTATTTTGTACTGGATAATCTGGAGACCTTGCGCAAAAATGGCAGACTGACCGGCGTAAAAGCCCTGGTGGCATCTACATTGAGTATCAAACCGATCATGGCAGGGGATAAAGGAAACATCGTACAGAGGAGCCAGAGCGTGGGAATGAAGAAAGCGCTGCGCAGAATGGCAGAAATCATATTGGAGGAAACCGGTGACACCAAAGACCGCATACTGATGATCACTCACTGCAATGCACCGGAACGTGCGGAAACGGTGAAAAAGCTTCTGATAGAAAAGGCAGAATTCAAAGACTGTCTGATCATGGATACCCGCGGTGTCAGCAGTATGTATGCCAACGACGGCGGCGTTATCGTGACTGTGTAGTGCAAAATGCCTTGAAAATGCGAAAAACAGCGGAAAATCCCTGCTGCAGGCTATTGACATTTGTGAAAACAGGGGCTATACTGTGTATAGTTTAAAGATGATTACTAGAGTAAGAGTGGACGCGTGCCACTCTTTCTTGTTGTTGTAACAACGGTTCATAAAAGTAAAGGAGGGCATACATGTCCAAACGAGAGGATTACGAAAGTAAGACCGAGGAACTGCTTGCACCCATCGCAGAAGTAAGTCAGGTGGAGATCTACGATGTGGAGTATGTAAAGGAAGGCAGCGACTACTATCTGAGAGCCTACATTGACAAGCCGGAAGGGGTGAACATTCTGGATTGTGAGAATGTCAGCAGAGCATTATCGGAAGCTTTAGACAAGGCAGACTTTATTCCGGAAGCTTATATTCTGGAAGTCAGCAGCCCGGGACTGGGCCGGACTTTGAAAAAGGACAAACACTTACAGAAGAGTATCGGCGAGGAAGTGGAAATCAAGTTGTTCAAACCGATCGATAAGTGCAAGGAATTTTCCGGAGTACTGGACAGCTTCGATGCAGACACGATTACAATTACCGAAAACGGCACCCCAAGGACTTTTGCCAGAGCGGAGATTGCACTGATCAGACTGGCACTGGATTTTTAGGAAGGTATAAAGCTACAACGAATATTACACTGATATTACAATAAGAAAAGGCGAAAGCCGGAACGGAGGAAATGATGAATAAGGAATTAATGGAGGCACTGGATGTTCTGGAGAAGGAGAAGGAAATCAGCAAGGAAACCTTGTTTGAAGCCATCGAGAACTCCCTGATGACAGCCTGCAAGAACCATTTTGGAAAGGCTGACAACGTCCATGTGGAGATCAACAGAGAGACCTGTGATTTCCTGGTATATGCCGAAAAAGAAGTAGTGCCGACCAAAGAAGATGTAGAGGATGAATGCCTGCAGATCGCTTTAGAGGATGCACAGGAGATCTCCAGGAAGGCACAGGTAGGCGACATGATCCATGTAGAGATCAAGTCCAAAGAGTTCGGACGTATCGCTACCCAGAATGCCAAGAACGTGATCTTACAGAAGATCCGCGAGGAAGAGAGAAGCGTAATCTATAATCAGTATTATGAAAAAGAGAAAGATGTTGTCACCGGTGTGGTACAGCGTTATGTCGGCAAAAACATCAGCATCAATCTCGGCAAGGTAGATGCCATGCTGACTGAGAACGAGCAGGTAAAGGGAGAAGTATTCAAACCCACTGAGCGTATCAAAGTCTACATTGTGGAAGTAAAGAATACCCCGAAGGGACCCCGTGTCAATGTCAGCCGTACGCATCCGGAACTGGTGAAGAGACTGTTCGAGTCTGAAGTAACCGAGATCAAGGACGGTACTGTAGAGATCAAGAGCATTGCCAGAGAAGCAGGCAGCCGTACCAAAATCGCTGTATGGAGCAATAACCCCAATGTAGATGCAGTCGGTGCCTGCGTCGGTATGAACGGTGCCCGTGTCAATGCCATCGTTGAAGAGCTGCGCGGTGAGAAAATTGATATCGTGAACTGGGATGAGAACCCCGGTAACCTGATCCAGAATGCACTTTC
>CAKRRS010000094.1 GCA_934394665.1 uncultured Acetatifactor sp.
AAGCCTTCTCTCACTCCCGAACATAATTAACAGTTCCTTCTCTCTCATAGATAATTCCATCAAATTCACCCCCTTTCCATGGCATAAAAAAAGCAACCGGAACATCTCTGTTTCGATTGCCATGATAACCTTACTACAACTACAATAAAAGCGGCTATATATTAGTTTTTTACTAGTTTTATACGCAAATTTATTAGTAGTTTTTTCGTCACTATAATGATAGCACGCCTGTTTCGCCGACACAAGTATTGAAACCGTAGTAAAATAGTAGTCTTTTGTGGACACTAATGATTGATCGCTTTGTCCTACCAAATCCACGATAATAATATCATATATGTTTTGGCATTACAATCATATCGTCGTTAGTCTATCGTTAACATATGGTCAGTTCAAAAATCAGTTTTTACACTCAAAGTGGAACGTACATTCTTCTCTAAAAGGATGGATCATATTAATCTCACCCAAGTAATAGGCTAGTCTCTCGCTCATTTCTTCCTTATCGGTTATGTCAGCTAAGAAATTTTCCTTTTTCAGCTTACGATACAAATCATCAAACTGGCTTTCGATAAACTGCACCAAACAGAAAACGGTTCCTTTGGAAATATCAACCGTTCTCGTCTTGCCCGCCCAAGAATATACATCACTGAATAAATGCTTATGTATAGAACAAAGATGCTTAAAAGAGAAATCTCCAGTAACGCCTTGACCTACAAGTTCTGCCTGGCGTACTGCCGAATAGTCTCTTTCAGCCTCGTGCAATGTATCTAAATCTCTTATATCCAGTTTATTCTTTAATACATTTGTGCCCGGATAACAGTACTTAGCATCCTGTTCATCATCATAGAAATAATCATACTCTTGATCCTTCAACCTGCTTCTTGGATACTCTGTATTTCTTATTTAATTCTGAAATTGCATCTGCTGCAGAGACTTTCTTGGTTAAGACATTTCTTACTCTTTGACGACATTCTGCATCAAACGGCATGCTTTCCATTTTAAAACTGGATTCAATACTGCTTGCTCTTCTATCAACTGTCATACGCGCATCCTTTCTCCTTTCCCTTTCGCAGAAAGGTATTTGTTCTTCTACAGTATACCACAAAACGCTACATCTATACTAGAAATTTCCGTATTATGAAGAGCGAACACATAACCTTCTCCGGTATCATTATCATGCTACTTTACCACCCGTTACATTTCAGGTGCTTACCACTCAGACTTACCACTTTTCTTACCACTTTGAATCACAGTTTTGTGATATTTTGCGATACTTTACGAGGTTTTCTCTGTAAACGTCAAATGCCTTCAATCCCTTATAAATCAAGCATTTCAGCTACTTTCCAGTCATTACTTTTCCTCAACAACCTGGAAAATATAGAACTTGAGATAGTAACTCTCATCCGCTGCCCACAGGATCGGATGATCGGGACCCTGGGTCTTGAATTCTACCTGACGGAGGCGCTTGTGTGCTCCATGGGCTGCCTCGCGGATCGTCTTGGCAAACAGTTCCGGATCCATGAAATGAGAGCAGGAACAGGTCACGAGGAATCCGCCGTTTTCTACCAGTTTCAGACCGCGGAGATTGATCTCACGGTAGCCTTTTACAGCATTTTTGATTGAATTGCGGGATTTGGTAAACGCGGGAGGATCCAGAATCACGACATCGTATTTTTCTCCCTGCGTTTCCAGTTCCGGCAGTAATTCAAATACATCCGCGCACCGGAAGCTTACGGTATTCTCCAGTCCGTTCAGCTTTGCGTTTTCCGTCGCCTGATCTACGGCAAGTTGGGAAGCATCCACACCCAGAACACTCTTCGCTCCGGCGATACCGGCATTCAGCGCAAAGGAACCGGTATGGGTAAAGCAGTCCAGTACTTTCTTATCCTTGCAGAAACGATGAATGGCGGCACGGTTATTCTTCTGATCCAGGAAAAATCCGGTCTTCTGGCCGTCTTCCACATCTACCATATAATGAACGCCGTTCTCCACGATCTCCACCTTGGTGTCAAACGGCTTCCCGATAAATCCCTTGTAACGCTCCATGCCTTCCTGTAAGCGCACCTTGGCATCACTTCTTTCGTAGACACCACGGATCGTAATGCCGTCCTCTGCCAGTACTTTCTGCAATGCATCAATGATCACAAGCTTCCATTTATCAATTCCCAGTGCCAGAGATTCCACAACCAGTACATCCGAAAACTTATCAATCACAATACCGGGCAAAAAATCCGCCTCTCCGAAAATCAAACGGCAACTCGACGTATCGATTGTCTCCTTACGGTAGTTCCACGCATCCCGTACTCTCTGCTCAAAAAATGCCGCATCGATCTCTGTATCTTTCTTGCGTGCAAGCAGGCGGATCGTGATCTTGGAATTTGTATTGATATAACCGTAACCCATGAAATATCCGTCAAAATCATGAATTGCTACAATATCACCGTTCTCGAAATTCCCCATAATGGATGCAATCTCATTGTCATAGACCCACATTCCTCCGGCTTTCAGGGTTCTGCCCTCGCCTTTTTTCAATGTTACTATGGTATTATTCATAAGTATTTCCTTTCCGGTCTCGTAATCCCGTCTACTCCTAATTGCTACAGAAATAACTGTTGCAAATATTTTCCTATTTGAATCACATTTTTGAATATTTTCTTCTATCATATTCGTTTTTCACTTGACAATCAATGCTTTTTTATTTATTATCTTAATGTTGACGCAATTCATCATCGTCGCGTGGCTCAGTTTGGTAGAGCGCTGCGTTCGGGACGCAGAGGTCGCAAGTTCGAATCTTGTCGCGACGACGAAAAATAAGCTTCCACATTTGTGGGAGCTTATTTTTGTTTATCTCAATATTTTGAACTTATGATCTCTGGCGGATCGAACACACCGACCGCAATCTATTCTCCCCGATTCCCATAACCACGAACACCGTCGAAATATTCATCACCTGCTGGAAACTGAACATATTATTCACCGTATACGCCAGCACACAGAACCCACAGGCTCCCACGATTGCAGACGTTTTTCCGGCACGGAAGAAATTACGGATTGCGGAGATCATCATTCCGGCATAAGCCACAAAACCCAACACGCCCACATTCACGAGAATCGTCAGCCACTCGTTATGCGCATTGGTAAGCCTGCTGCCATAGAAACAACCCGTTACCATTTCTTGTAAGTTTTCACTTCCCTCATTAGATAAAAAAGCATACATACAATCAGGTCCCACACCGAAAATTTTATGTAAGAAATCCATCTCCCAAAAGCACCTGGCTCCGGCTGTCCAGGTTGCCCCTCTGGCGCTCCCCCACTTCGGGCCGAACATCAGCTTGTGATAATACTCGCTGCCTGTCTGTTCCGCCGCTTTGGCCGTCATCTCCGGTGTCAACTTTCCGTCCATCAGGGTATTCACCAAGGTAAACAGCAGTATTGCAGCTATCATCACCGGTATGGCAATACATAATCCCCGATAAATATAAGATATTATTTTCTCCGGATAACGTTTCTTACGATTCATTCCATGAAGCAGCCACCAGGTTCCCACCGACACGATCGTCATAAACACGCTGATCAGTGAAAATGTCAGCAAATCCGTCATGCCTTCCAGCACCAGCTCCCGGGAAAACACATTGGTAACACGCAGTATATATGTAAACATGCATGCTCCTGAAAACAATGTCATTTCCATCCAGAAGCACTCCATTTTTTCGCCGTCTTTTACAGACATCCCAAACAATACAAACATCACAACCGCAAATGTCATGATGCCACTGCTGCTGCCCTGCGTGGCCAGCGAGGCAAAACCGATTGTCACGTACGCTGTCAGCAATAGCTTTTTCCAGGTCATGCTCTCTTCCATCCGCCATAACAGATAGACACCGCCGAATAGCACGGTCACCATATAACCACAATACCAGTTGATATTTCCGATCGTCGATATAAAAGAAGATATAACAATCTCTTTATCCACAAGGCATCGTCCGAATTTATTCATATAGCCTAAAAAGAACACCACACCGGATACCGGCAGGATCAATGAGGCGATCCAGTCCTTCCACTGCCACATTCTTGACACCATGAAATAGACGATCACAGCCCCCAGCTGCGTCCACATTCCCATGCGCCAGGAGGCCGTTCCCCACAGCGCCTCGTCTCGGTAGTTGGTAAATGCATACGACAAAATGACCGCAATTCCGTACGCAAAAGCGAATTTATCCGTTGTTCCAAACTCTCTCCATACAATTTCCGGCAGCTGCCGCAGCATATTTTTCTTCAACAGCTCCTTTTTCTGTATCATTGCCGCCACAGCAAAAAGCAGCCACAACAAAAAGACCGGAAGTAAAAATTTCCCTGCGTAGGTCATCGTTTTCAGGAAAAAATTTTCTTTTTCCGTTCCGATCTGGGCATATCCTTTGTTGTAAAGCGGAAGCACTGCCAGGATTACAACCATATAAATACTGATCACAATGTCACATAAAAATCTGTTGAAACTGCAAAGCGTCTCCGCCACCGATTCTGCTTTCTTTTTTCTGTTTGTACTTTTCGCCATCGTTTGAAGCCTCTCCGCGTTTTTCCGTGATACTGCCTTTATACTAACGATTCTGCATCGTTATCTTTATGATAGTCATGCCCTCTTCTTTCGTCAATCATTTCAGTTATCTTCCTGCTCTCAATTTTGTTTTCGTCACTTTGTTTTATATCCTGCCTGCATATCTTTTCGTTCTAACTTTGGTTTCCATCTGCTTCCTCAGTCCACAATCTCTCCTGTCTCTCATACATCCTGACGAGGCTCCCATAGGTCTCGTAGATTAGCACAAATCCCAGCGGTCCTTTTATGATTCCCCCTACCCCAAACAGTCTGATGCCTGCATACAGGGCAATCAGCACCGCTATGGGAGAGACACCGATTTTCCTGCCGATCAGCTTTGGTTCCATCATTTCCCTCAGAAAAATACAAGCTACATACAGAACCGCACAGACCACAGCTTTTCCCAAAGCTCCCGAAAACAGCTGCAAAATCCCCAACGGTACGAGTACGACCCCTGTGCCGATAAACGGCAGCGCATCCAGAATTCCTGCCAATATCCCCCACAAAATTCCGTGCTTAATTCCGGCAGCACCAAGTGTCACTGCCGCCACCCCGGCAATCGTCGTCATGATGATTCCCTGTGCTTTCACAAACGTGGCAATGTAGCGCACGATTCCGCAGAGCACCTCAAGCAGAACATGACAGGCTTCCCGATCCAGCAATTGATTCATGATACTGTCATAGTCCTTTGCAAGCAGTACCGCCGCAATCAGAAATGTAACCAGAAATCCCCCCAGTTCTGCAAACCACCGTACATATTGCACGGATTGCGAAAGCATTCCCGGTAAAATATTTTTTTCCAAAGAATCCAATCCCTCCTGCACTCCGGTTGTAAGAGTTTCTTCGAGATATGTCGTATCGATGCCTATGACCTCTCCCATATTTTGACACAGGTTGCGCACAATCTCCAGCCATTCCTGTTCCCGCATATCCAACGTCCTCATCCACACCGGAAGGCTTCCCAGGATCCATGACCCCAGGATCCAGAGCAACGCTGCCAGAATTACCGTTGCCACTGTCAAAAGCAAGATTGCACTGAACGTTCGCGGAAAATGCAGGCAACGGTTCAGCCGCTTCATCGCAGGACCGAATATCGTAACAAACAACATCGCCAACAGTACCGGTGCCAGCAATGGCGTAAGATATTTCAGAAAAAAATAGACTGCTCCCGTTACCAGAAGCAGTACGATTATTTTTTTGCTGATCAAATTTTTAATCGTGATCTCATGTTTTTCGCTTTTTTTGAAATCTTCCCGTTCCATTTGCACACTTCCTTTGCTGTCAGTGTGCACCGTTAATGCACTTTCTATGCAAGTGCTGCAGATCATCTTTCCGTCAGTTTTCATCGTTATGACCGGCAGCCGGCACAAGATATTTAAACTGCGCAAATGCCGGATTCTGCGGTGTTACCCGGAATGTCATTTTTTTATGGCTGACAGGATGTTCAAACGCAAGGGCATAGGCGCACAGCGCTACGCCACGGTAATTCCGACCTTCCTTTTCTTCCGTCTGTGCAGATCCGTATTTCGTATCTCCCAGCAAAGGCAATCCTGCATGCGCAAACTGTACACGAATCTGATGAAAACGTCCGGTTTCAATGCAAATGTCTGCTAACGAAAGCAGCACAGGCTGCTGCACCGTTTCCAGGATGCAGTAGTGCAACTTCGCCATTTTGGCATCCGGAAAATGCTTCTCTCTGCCGGTGACGACCTCTGCCACAGTTCCCACTTTCCGCAAGTAATCCACAAGTTCCCCTTCGGAAGTCTCGGGATATCCACAAAGTACCGCGTAATATTGTTTATTCAATGTTCCTTCCGACAGCTGCCTGGTAAGAACTGCTGCCGCATTTTTCTCTTTTGCGAACACCAATACGCCCTCCACAGGCTGATCCAGTCTGTGAATCACTGCCAGATACGGTTCGCCCCTGCGGACTCCGGGCTGCTTTACGAGGTAGGATTTCAATTCACTGACCACATCCGGCTGCCCGACCCGAGCAGACTGTACCGCCAGACCTGCCGGTTTGCGGATGACCAGTATGCTGTTATCTTCATATAAGATTTCCGTTTTCATGTTGTTCCTCTATTGCCTTGTGCACCTACTGTATTTGGGCAAACATTTTGTCCTATCCTGCACTTTCCGTGTTCTCTGCTTCAGCTATTTTCTGAGTCCCTTGGGATAATGATTCTTCATAATACCGCCCGCAAGCTTGCCCCAGCCTAAGCTGATACCGTCCACGCAGATCAGATACCAGCCCTTTTCGCCTTCCGCGGAAAAAGTCTGCCCCTTCAGATATGCAGCCGCTTCTTCTACAGAGAGCTTCCACACATGCTTCACATCCTGCGGCTGTAATGCCAGTGCCAGTGCATGCGCCGGTTCGAACCGGTTCTTTTTTAAGGTTCCGAGATGCAATCCGGGACGCATGACTTTCAGCCCTTTTACCGCAGGCATCTCTGCCGGCATCCGGTACAGATTCTCGCCAAAAGCCAGATAGCCGCTTTGTTCATTCTCCGGATTCAATTTCGAGGCACCTTCGTCAGTAAATGTTTCTTTTGCAAAAGTAAAGTATTCTGCCCAGTCCTTTGCCAGATTTTTCGCCGAAATCCCTTTCTCCGGACCGTTTGCACTGACAGGACGGTAGCCTTCCGGCAACTCTCCCTTTTTATGAAGTACCGCCGCGTAATGTCCTTCTCCCTTCAGCTTATGTGGCCATAGGCGCAGCGTTCCTTCGATCCCGGAAGCCGGGGTGGTTACACTGTCAGGCAGTCCGTCACAGCCTTCCGGAATCCCTAGGGCTTTCTGATCGACCGGCACGATCTCGAACTCATCGTGCTTTGCAAGGAAACGACTGATACTTCCTTCATTTTCCGCCGGAGCAAAGGTACAGGTAGAATAGACCAGTCTTCCACCGGGGCGAAGCATCCTTGCCGCACATTCCAGAATTCCGTCCTGTCTGTCCGCGCAAAGCTGTACATTTTCCGGGCTCCATTCTTCGCACGCCACCTCATTTTTGCGAAACATTCCTTCGCCGGAACAGGGCGCATCCACCAGGATCCTGTCAAAATATTCTTCAAAAATATCTGCCAGATGTTCCGGTGTCTCATTCAGCACACAAGTGTTGCGGATGCCCATGCGTTCCACATTCTCCGACAGAATCTTTGCCCGGACCGGATGGATCTCGTTGGTAACAAGCAGTCCCTCTCCCTGCATCGCCGCAGCGATCTGGGTACTTTTTCCTCCGGGAGCCGCACACAGATCCAGGATCCGTTCTCCCGGCTGTGGTGACAGTAGTGTCACAGGTGCCATTGCGCTGGGTTCCTGAATATAATACAGACCCGCTTCATGCCAGGGATGCTTACCCGGCTGATCTTCTTTGGCATAATAATAGCCGTTCTCCGCCCAGGGTACCTGTTCCAGACAGAATGTCTGATGCAGTTTTTCCTCTATCGTATCACTAACACTATAAGCATCCTCAATGTCTGCATTTCTGACACTTTTATCAGTATCCTGTCTGTCACGCTTCTCTGTCTTCAATGGATTCAGACGCAGTGCCTGATATTTTTCATGTTCAAAACTTGCCAGAAACTCTTCGTATTCCGATCCCAGAAGTCCCTGCATTCTCTTTAAAAACGGCTGTGGAAGCATAACATTTCTCCATTCCTGTAATCTTTCCCACTAACTGTATCACAGGTAACTATTGTGCGGCAATATTTTCTTGCCAGTGGTCACTTACACATCTATAATATTTTTGTAAGTGTTTGTATGTAAGTATGTCATATTGATTCTGTTGTTTCGACAACGAAGTCCCAGGATTACGATCTGGGGAAACTGTTATTTTAGTTACCTATGTAACTTAGTCGAGAAAAGAGGTTATTTATGTCCAGATTTATTTTGAAAAAAACGCTCAGCTGCGCCGTACTGGCAGCTCTGAGTACCTGTGCTCTCGCCGGTTGCGGCAAGCAGACTCCTGCGGACAATACCGCCTCTGCGGATGCTGACCTGCAGACCCAAACAGTAGATGTCTCTCAGGAAGCCCCCTCTGCGTCCACCGTGGAAGCGGTTCCTGAAACCACACCCACTGCAGATGCCGACGCTGTCTCCGGACAAGGAGAAACTCCCACTCCGGAATTCACCATCTGCCGCTCTGACACTCCCTATGGTGTCCACGGTGCTCTTCACGTGGAAAACGGAAAACTTACCGATCAGAACGGTGAAGTCATACAACTCTACGGTATGTCTACCCACGGAATTGCCTGGTTCCCACAGTATATCAACCCTGATGCTTTCCGCACCCTGCGCGACGACTGGAATACCAACTGTATCCGTCTCGCCATGTATACGACGGAATATGGTGGCTATTGTGCCGGCGGTGATCAGACGCAGCTAAAACAGCTGATAAAAGACGGCGTATCTTATGCCACCGATCTCGGCATGTATGTCATCGTCGACTGGCATATCTTAAGTGACAACGATCCGAATCAGCATAAGGATGAAGCAATTGCTTTCTTCCGCGAGATGACAGCAGCCTTCGCCGACAACAACAATGTCCTCTACGAGATTTGCAATGAACCCAACGGCGGTACTTCCTGGGAAAGCATCAAATCCTATGCCGAAGAAGTCATTCCCGTGATCCGGGAGCAGAAACCGGATGCCGTAATTCTCGTAGGAACTCCTACCTGGAGCCAGGAGATCGACAAAGCTGCCGCTTCTCCGCTTTCCTATGACAATATCATGTATACGCTGCATTTCTATGCCGGCACGCACAAGGACGACCTGCGTAACCGCTTAGAGACCTGCGAGCAGAACAATCTTCCGGTATTTGTCAGCGAATTCGGCATGTGTGACGCTTCCGGCAATGGTGCCAATGATTTTGATTCTACGCTCGAATGGTTTGATCTGCTGAACAAATATCAGATCAGCTTCTGTTGCTGGAACCTTGCCAACAAAGATGAAAGCAGCAGTGTCTTCAAGGCATCCAGTACCGCAGTTTCCGACTGGACCGATGATGATTTTAATGAATCCGGACGCTGGATTCGCGACTACTTCCGCACAATGACGCAGAAATAGTCATATCCAACTTATAAATATATCCTCCGACTTTTCTACGAATGTTGGAAGCATACTATCTTTTACATCAAATCTTCGTCATAAACCGCTCTGCCGCCACCGATGAATTTCGGTCTGGTACGGGCGCATACCACATGGGCGTCTCCGATCTGTCCGGTCCGGAGACGCACCGGTAC
>CAKRRS010000095.1 GCA_934394665.1 uncultured Acetatifactor sp.
GTGAAGCATATTCTTGTGTATTCCATGAATAAGCCCGATGTGGCAGCCGGGATTCAGAAGAACCTCTCTGAAATTCTGAAAGCGTTAAATTTAAAAGAATAGATTGACGGGGATAAGAGATGTACTATCATGAAAAGAATAGTGCATCTTTTTTATGCAATTTTATGAAGAGGAAAAGCAAAAGAACTAAATTATGAGAAGTGAAGAGAAATCAAGTATGGTAAACGAAATGCAGAGAAGAAAAATATCCGGGTCGGACAGAATTTTGTCTTATTTTAAGACGCAGTGGCCGATTCTTCTGGCAGTGACAGTTTCCGGTCTGATCTATAACATCGGTCTTCTGGCCGGTCCATGGTATGAAGGACAGATGACAGGATGCCTGGTAAATATTCTGGGAGGAAATGCCGGATACAGCGATATGCTGACCCTGGTGATCAGCTATGTCACGATGATCGCAGTGGTGCAGATCTCCCGTTATATCAAGCGTTTTTATGTAAGACGGTTTGCCAATAATGTCAACCGGGACATGAAAGAGATCCTGTACGGCAGTCTGGTACACAGGAGCCGTGCGCAGCTGGAAGAGGAAGGTGCCGGCAATGTCATGACCAAGGCTATCCTGGATGTGGATGACTGCGTGGAGGGCATGCGGAAATTCACCACAGAGATCTTCGATACCGGTGTGGCACTGGCGGCGTATGCCGGAATGCTGCTTTATTACGACTGGCGTCTGGCCATCTTAGGTATGCTCTTTTTGCCGGTATCCTATGTACTGGCGGAGAAAATGAAGGGAAATGTACAGCGCACGGGAGCTGTATATAAGGAACAGTTCGGGGCTTTAAGCGCAGCGACCCTGGACAGAGCTGCCAATGCTCTTACCTATCGTGTCTATGGCAGAGAAAAAGAACGTAAGCAGGCCTACGAGGAGAATCTGACCGCCTATGAGAAATCCGCCGTGCGGGCAAATATCTGGAGTACCGCATTTCCACCGCTGTACCGGATTATCTCCATGACAGGTGTGCTGCTTATCCTGTATTTCGGCAGCAAAAATGTACTGGGGAACGGTTGGAAAGCGTGGAATGTGGCAGCGTTTACCACGTTTTTATCCTGCTTTATCAAACTTTCCGTGAAGTCGTCCCACGCAGCGAAATTATTCAATGCGGTACATAAAGCACAGGTCTCCTGGAAGCGGATTAAGCCGCTCATGAAGGAGGAACCTTGCGAGGATGACAACAGGCTGCAGAAGCCGGGAACACTGGAAGTATCCCATGTAAGCTTTGCTTATCCGGGCTGCGGGAGGATTTACGAAGATTTAAGCTTCCTGGCGGCACCGGGACAGATTCTCGGTGTCACCGGTGCGGTAGCCTGCGGAAAATCCACGCTGGGCAAGACTTTCCTGTGCGAATATCCTTATGAGGGGCGGATTCGTTTTCACGGAAAAGAATTATCCGAGATGACCAAGGCGGAACGTACAGGAATGGTAGGCTATCTGGGACATGATCCGGAGCTGTTCAATGACACAATCCGTAACAATGTGCTCATGGGAGACGATCAGGATGTGGAGCAATACCTGAAGGCTGTCTGTTTCGACAAAGAAGTAAAGGAGATGGAAGACGGCGCAGAGACCATCGTTGGGAACGGCGGCGTCAGACTTTCCGGCGGACAGGCGCAGAGACTGGCACTGGCGAGGACACTGTGCCACAAGCGGCCGGTATTGATCCTGGATGATCCTTTTTCCGCACTGGATCGTAAGACAGAGGAAGAAGTGTTTGCCAACCTTAAGAAACTGGCTTCAGACAGTATTGTGATCCTTTTGTCCCACAGACTGTATCTGTTCCCACAGATGAATCAGGTACTGTGGATGGAGGATGGAAAAGTGGCTGTGGGAACCCATGAACAGATCCTTGCAAAGTGTCCGGAATATGCGAGACTCTATGAAGCGCAGGCAAAAAACGAAGGCAATCCGAAGAAAACGTTACAGCAGGAATGGCAAATGCAAAACAAGACATTGGGAGACAGAGCATCGGAAGAAGACAATAAGGTGAGTGCGAATCAGAAAAATACAGAGGGAAGGAGGGATTAGCATTGCGTCAAGAGAAATTACAAAATGAAAAAAGAAATGTGTTCGGAGTGATCATGCGGACGGTGCAGAGACAAAAATTATTATCTCTGGGAATCGTGCTGTCGGTCGTGGGCGCAATTGTAGCTGCACTTCTGCCGCCCTGGATCCTGGGAAGTATCGTGGATAGTATTACCGGGGGCAACAATGTCCCGGTGACATTGATCCTATTGTATTTTGCCTTTACCGTATTGACCGGGCTGACGGAAAGTCTGAGAGAGAGCCTGCTCACTGTCTTCGGACAGAAGATCACGCATGCACTCCGCGCCAGTCTCATGGAAAAATATACGAGACTGACAACACAGGAACTGACAAGACAGGAGCCCGGTACTGTGGTCTCCCGGTTTGTCGGAGATGTGGACACCGTGGAGAATCTGTTTACTTCCGGAATCATCAGTATGTTCGCAGATGCGTGCAAGATCGTGAGTATTCTGGCGGTGATCCGGATGAAAAACGCAGGGCTGGCACTGGTTCTGCTGGTACTGTTACCGTTTTTATACTGGTTTACCCGGACGGTGCAGAAGAACATGCTGAAAGCACAAATCGAGAACAGACAGGCTGTAGGAAGGGCTTCCGGACATGTGCCGGAGACACTGCACAATATCCGCACGATTCATACGCTGGGAAAAGAGCGCTACATGGAAAAACGCTATGACGAATACATTGCGGAGAGTTACCGCGCGGTGGACCGCACGAATTTTTATGATGCTATTTATTCTCCGGTGATTCTGATTCTGAATGCGGTTGTGGTGGCTGTGGTGATGTTATTCTCAGCCTCCGGCAATGCCAAAGTGCTGACCTTGTTCGGCATGTCAGCCGGTACAGCGGTAGCGGTAATCAATTATATTTCACAGATATTTACTCCTGTAGAGAATCTGGGAATGGAGATTCAGACCATACAGTCCGCGATTGCGGGGGTACATAGGATCAATGAATTCTATGCGCTGGAAGAGCTGCCGGAGCGTGTACGAAATCAAAAAGAGACCTGCGAAAATGCAGAAGCTGCAGAAAAAGCTGCTGCTAATATTGCAGCCTCAGATTCTGCATTTGTAGAACTACAGCATGTGGATTTCGGCTATGATGACAGAGAAATCCTGCATGATTTAAGCTTCGCAGTCCGAACCGGGGAACAGGTTACCCTGTCCGGACGGACAGGCGCAGGCAAGAGCACTATATTCAAGCTGCTGCTGGGATTGTATGAACCGCAAAACGGAAAAGTGCTGATTAGAGGCCTGGAGACTGCGAAGATTCCGGATGCCGAGAAGCGCAGCCTCTACGGTTATGTGGAGCAGAACTTCCACAGAGTCCCCGGTACCGTAAGAGATCAGATCACGTTGTATGACGAGCGTTTTACGCAGGAAGAGGTCAGAGAAGCTGCGAAGATTGCAGGACTGGACACCACAATAGAGCAGTTGGAAAAAGGCTATGATACGCCATGCACCCCGGAGATCTTTTCCCAGGGACAATGGCAGCTCTTATCCATTGCCAGAGCAGCCGTGGCGAAGCCGAAGCTCCTGTTGCTGGATGAGATTACGGCAAACCTCGATGCACAGACAGAGGAAGAGGTGCTGCAGGCACTGAAGCGTGCTTCCGAGGGACGTACCGTCATCTCGATTTCGCATAGAGTGAATGCGGAGACGGGACGGGTGATTCCGATAGGATGATGCATAAAAATACCCTCACGCTTGTGTGAACACAGCGTGGGGGTATTTTAGATTACAGCATCATTACATTGAGATCCACCCGAAAGCATTTGCCACAGAACTCAGCAGAATAATTGCAGCAAACACCGGGCAGAGATATTTGATCATAAAGTTGAAAATCTTTTTGCGGCGGAAAGTACTCTCTCCGTGCATGACTTCTTCCTCGATAGCTTTTAAACCGACGACACGGGACACCAACAGACAGATCGTGATGGCAGCGATAGGCATCATCACGGAGTTGGTCAGGAAATCGAAGAAATCCAGGAACTGCATGCCGATGATCTTCACAGCACCAAGCGGTCCGTAGCCCAGTGAGGATAACGTTCCCAGTGCCAGCATGATCACACCCATGATCACGGTAGATTTTTTACGACTCCAGCCAAGCTCGTCCTCGAAAGTAGACACAGCACTTTCAGTAAGGGCAATGGAGCTGGTCATGGCGGCGAACAGTACCAGCACGAAGAACAGAATACCTACGAAGGTGCCCATGCCCATGCTGTCGAATACCTTGGGAAGTGTAATGAACATCAGGGAAGGACCGGCCTGTAAGGTATCGGGATCTCCACCGGAGAATGCGAACACGGCGGGAATGATCATCAGACCTGCCATGATGGCAATAGCGGTATCGAAGATTTCTACATTTTTCGTGGAACCTTCAATGGAGACATCTTTTTTCATATAAGAGCCGAAGGTGATGAGAATACCCATGGCAATGGACAGAGAGTAGAACATCTGACCCATGGCAGCGACCACTGTCATCCAGGAGAAATTCGCGGGATTCGGAATCAGGAAATACTTCACACCGCTCAGTGCGCCCGGTCTGGTAACGGAATAGACTGTGATGACTACGGACAGCACTACCAGGATCGGCATCATAATGCGGGATACGCGCTCGATACCGTTGCGGACACCGGCGTAGATGATTCCCAGAGTACACAGAGTGAATACGATAAAGCACAGCTCTGTAGAAACACCATTGGAAATAAACGTGGAAAAATAACCGTCTGCTGCCAGCTCATGTCCGTGACCCTTGGCATATTCCACCAGATATTTGATCACCCATCCTCCGATGACGGAATAATAAGGAACGATCAGAATAGGAATAATAGCATTGATCCATCCACCGAAGGACACCCATTTGGATTTCCCGAAGGTATGAAAAGCACCTACAGGACTTTTTCCGGTCATGCGTCCCAGTGAAGTCTCTGCCACGATCATGGTATAACCGAAGGTCAGCGCCAGGATAATATAGATCAGCAGGAAGATTCCACCGCCGTACTTCGCTGCCAGATACGGAAAACGCCAGATATTGCCCAGACCTACCGATGCTCCTGCAGCCGACAGGACGAAACCAATCTTGCCGGAAAATGAGCTTCTTTTATCATTTTTATGATTCATAGTTTTCAACACTCCCATAAAAAATTTGTCGTAAACAGAGTAAGTGTAACATAGAAATATAGGAAATACAAAGAAAAGCAGCATGCTTTGCCATAGAAATATTCGATCATACGGAAACAAAAATTAAATCGATGTATTTTAATAAAAAGAATATTTCCCCACGTTTTCCACATACTAACTCTACAAATTCACTTCAATGAGAAAAGATATCGGAACAAAGATATGTAAAACATTGTTATGGAAATGGTATTAGCACAGAGAAACGAATATGAGATTTGGAGGAAACTATCGCATGAAAGCAACCGGAATTGTTCGACGTATAGATGACCTGGGTCGTATTGTGATCCCGAAGGAGATCCGCCGCACGTTACACATCAGAGAAAGTGATCCATTGGAGATCTTCACCGACAGGGAGGGACAGGTGATCCTGAAAAAATATTCACCTATCGGGGAAATGACCACTTTTGCAAGACAATATGCGGAGAGCCTGGCACAGGTATCCGGTCATGTGGCTCTGATCGCAGACAGAGATCAGTTCATTGCCGTCTCCGGAGGTGGCAAGCAGCTGCTCAATAAGGCAGTAAGCCGCCAGCTGGAAGAGAAGATCAATAACAGAGAGACCGTGATCGCCGCAAAAGGAGACCGCAACTATGTCAATATTGCGGAGGATATTACCATTGACTATGCCTGGCAGTTGATCACCCCGATCCTCTGCGAGGGAGATATCATCGGAAGTGTGATCCTGTTGGAAAATGACGGGAAGAACAAAATGGGAGAAGTGGAACAGAAGCTGGCGCAGTCCGCGGCGGGCTTCCTGGGCAGACAGATGGAGCAGTAAAAAACGGTCGTAACCGGGTTAAGAGATCACCTGGTTACGACCGTTTGTCTTACCGATATATAATTTCTCATCAGCCTCTTTTAATAATGCATGAATATCTTTGCCGGATGCGCAGACCAGTCCGAAGGTCATATTTACTTTTACGTGTTGGTCTTCATAGAGCGTATCCAGTTCGTGGATTTTGTCCATGAGAAGCTCCAGCTGTTTCCGTGCTTCTGCAAGATCTGCCTTTTCAAATACTAAGAGAAATTCCTCACCGCCCCAACGCGCGGCAAAGCCACGGCGCCACATATGCTGCTTCAGCAGGGCAGAGACATTTTTCAGTACGGCATCTCCGCATTCGTGACCATAGGTATCATTAACTTTTTTGAAAAAGTCAATATCTCCGATAGCTATTGCAAAAGACTGACCGGAGGTTCCAGATGCTTCGAAGATCTGGCGCAGCTTTTTGTCTCCGCTGCGGCGGTTATACAGCTCTGTCAGTGCATCCTGCTCGATCATAATGCGTAAGGAACGCTGCATTGCCAGGGCACACCGGCCGATATCTCCCAGTTCGTCACTGCGTTTTGTCACGGAAGCATCCAGTGTCGTGTTCAGATTCCCGGAAGCCACCTCGGAAAGAAAGCCGTGAATGTTCATCAGCACAGCGACAAATCCTTTCGTATAGAAGTAGATGCAGAGTGCAACGACAATCACGAAGCCTATGATCAGCCAGGTCAGGGGATAGATATATCGCTGAATGGACTGCGATACCGTTTCACTGGGTTCGCCGATAAACAACATTCCAATCACTGTGTCGTCTGCATTCCGCACAGGTGTGTAATAGGAAAAATATGTTTTTCCGTTGATCAGCGTGTGCGTATAGAAATGAGATTCACCGGTATTCAGTACATCTTTGACAACGACATCGGGAGCACCGGAGCCGACAATACGTTCTTTATTGTTATTATATAAAGTGGTCAGAATACGGGTATCCTGATAAAACAGGGTAATATCCAGACCGGTGTCTTCTTTAAACTGGTCAAACAGGGCATATTCACGAGTGATATCCTTATCTCCCTTATATAACAGGTATGCGACATCTCCCTCCAACCGGTAATCCCCCGGATAGGCGGCGTTCAACAGGGTAGTGGCACTTTTGGCGGCATCACAGAGCTCGCTTTCCACTTCCCGGTACATAATTTTCGTAAACCACTGGGAGGTGAAAAACAGCATCAGGATCCCAAACGCCAACAAAGGAATCAAACCGATTGCCTGTAAGATATATGATATTTTACCGCCGCTTTTTTTCTGCGTAGCTTCCATAGGTTTTCCATCCCCTTCCGATATAACCGGTACACATTAAAAGTGTTAAAAATATTATATGAAATAAATGACGGAAAAGCAAGAAATAAAAGAATCGTAACTAGCGCCTTGACAACTGAAAAAAATGGGTTATATAATAGCGATATATCAAAAAGCACTGACGAAGAGAGTAACTTTTCCGCAGAAAGGCAAAGCGAGCCGGTGATGGTGAGAGACCGGTGCGAGTAAGGAAAAAGTGAAAATCACTTCTGAGCTGTCAGAACCAAAGCGTATGCCGGTAGTTCTGAACGGAATCCCACCGTTACCGGGAAGCATATCACTCCTATATAATAGGAAGTATGTTGTAAGAGGTGGTTAACGAATGCATGAGCTTCGTCCTGTTACGGGACGGAGCTATTTTTTTAAGAAAGGAAGCGCACTATGTACAAGCAGGTACCCACAAGCCTGAATTTCGTAGACCGTGAGAAAGCTGTCGAGAAATTCTGGGAAGACAACAACATTTTCAAAAAAAGTATGGAACACCGTAAGGAAGGCGAGACCTATACCTTCTACGACGGACCGCCTACCGCCAACGGTAAGCCCCACATCGGTCATGTAGAGACCCGTACCATCAAGGATATGATCCCCAGATACCGTACCATGAAGGGATATATGGTTCCCCGTAAGGCAGGCTGGGATACCCACGGACTTCCCGTAGAGCTGGAAGTTGAGAAGCTGCTGGGTCTGGATGGCAAGGAGCAGATCGAGGAATACGGTCTGGCACCTTTCATCGACAAATGTAAAGAGAGCGTCTGGAAATACAAGGGAATGTGGGAAGATTTCTCCCGTACTGTTGGTTTCTGGGCTGACATGGATAACCCTTATGTTACCTACGATGACAACTTCATCGAGTCCGAATGGTGGGCACTGAAGACCATTTGGGATAAGGGACTTCTGTACAAGGGCTTCAAGATCGTTCCTTACTGCCCTCGCTGCGGAACCCCGCTGTCCAGCCACGAAGTGGCACAGGGCTATAAGGCAGTCAAGGAGCGTTCCGCTATCGTACGTTTTAAGGTAAAGGGCGAGGATGCATATTTCCTGGCATGGACCACCACCCCCTGGACTCTTCCTTCCAACGTGGCACTGTGTGTGAACCCGGAGGAGACCTACCTGAAGGTCAAGGCCGCCGACGGTTATACCTATTATATTGCAAAAGCACTGGCTGATAAGGTGTTGGGACGTCTGGCAGAAGAAGGCAGGGATGCTTACGAAGTACTGGAGACTTATGTCGGTAAGGATCTGGAGTACAAGGAGTATGAGCCTCTGTATAAATGTGCCGGAGATGCTGCCGAGAAGCAGAAGAAAAAAGCGCACTTCGTAACCTGTGACGGTTATGTTACCATGACCGACGGTACCGGTATCGTTCATATCGCACCTGCTTTCGGTGAAGACGACAGCCGTATCGGACGCAACTACGATCTGCCCTTCGTACAGTTCGTAGACGGCAAGGGTGATCTGACCGCAGAGACTCCTTATGCCGGAAAATTCGTAAAAGATGCAGATCCTCTGGTACTTAAGGATCTGGATGCAGAGGGCAAGCTGTTCGATGCACCGAAGTTCGAGCATGACTATCCTTTCTGCTGGAGATGTGATACTCCGCTGATCTACTATGCAAGAGAGTCCTGGTTCATCAAGATGACCGCAGTGAAGGATGATCTGGTACGTAATAACAAGACGATTAACTGGATCCCCGCTTCCATCGGTGAGGGACGTTTCGGCAACTGGCTGGAGAATATTCAGGACTGGGGCGTATCCCGTAACCGCTACTGGGGTACTCCGTTAAATATCTGGGAGTGCGAATGCGGGCACCAGCATTCCATCGGAAGCCGTGAAGAGCTGTACAAAATGAGCGGCAATGAGAAAGCGAAGACCGTAGAATTCCATCGCCCTTACATTGACGAGATTACCATCACCTGCCCCGAGTGCGGCAAGCAGATGAAGCGTGTACCCGAAGTAATCGACTGCTGGTTCGATTCCGGAGCAATGCCTTTCGCACAGCATCATTATCCGTTTGAAAACAAGGAGCTGTTCGAGCAGCAGTTCCCTGCCAACTTTATCTCCGAGGCAGTGGACCAGACCCGTGGATGGTTCTACTCTCTGTTGGCAGAATCCACGCTGCTCTTCAACAAGGCACCTTACAAGAACGTTATCGTAATGGGCCATGTACAGGACGAGAACGGTCAGAAGATGAGTAAGAGTAAGGGCAATGCGGTAGATCCGTTCAATGCACTGGAGACCTACGGTGCAGATGCCATCCGCTGGTATTTCTACACCAGTTCCGCACCCTGGCTGCCGAAGAGATTCTCCGGCAA
>CAKRRS010000096.1 GCA_934394665.1 uncultured Acetatifactor sp.
AGAATGGAGGAAAGCATGGCGAAAATCAAAGTACATGAACTCGCAAAAGAATTAGAACTACAGAGTAAGGATATATTAAGTTTTTTACAGGAAAAAGGAATTGAGGCAAAAGCGGCACAGAGCTCACTGGAAGAGGATGCGGCAGCCCTGGTACGTAAGAGCCTGGGCAAAAAAACCCAAAAGCCCGCGGCAGAGAAGACAGAAGCACCGGCACCCACGCCTGCGGCAAAAGAGCCTGTAAAGGCACAGGAAGCTAAGCCCGAGCTCACTGAGAGCAAGGCACAGGAACCGGCTGCGGAGAATAAAGCACAGGATGAGACGAAGAAAAAGAAAAAGATCATCTTCGTAAGCAATCCGCAGAATTCCAAGATGTCCGGACAGCGTCAGGGCGGTCAGAACGGACAGAGTCCAAGAAACGGCGGACAGCGTCCGAATCAGGGACAGAATAACAGATACCAGAACAACGGTTATCAGAATAATTCCTATGGCAGCCGTGTGCAGGCACAGGCGCCGGTACGCCCCATTAAGCCGTTAACGCCTCCCTCCCCCACTCCCAGCGTGGATATGGTACCGGGGAACAGAGGACAGCAGCCGAAGAAACCTGCGAACAATACTGCAGCACAGAACACGACTGCAGCACAGAACACGACAGCAGCGCAGGCACCTCAGAACGCACAGAGCCGACCTTCTGACAGACCGCAGAACAATAATCGCGACAACAGAGATGCTGGCCGCGACAATCGTCAGGGCGGTTACGGTCAGAATCGTGATAACCGTGGACAGAATGACCGTGGTCAGGGCGGTTACAACCGTGATAATAGAGATGGCAATCGTGACAATCGTGACAATCGTCAGGGCGGCTATGGTCAGGGCAACCGTCAGGGCGGTGCAAATGCAGGCAGAGGAGGTATGGGCAATGGCAGACCTCAAGGAGGCGGATTTAACAGACAGGGTCGTCCGGGTATGGAAGGCGGTCAGGGTGATCGCAGGAATAACGGCAACGGTGAGCGCAGTTATGGCAATAACGGCCGCGACGGAAGAAGCAATGGCGGATCGGGTAATCGATTCTCAGATAACAGACAGAATAAAGGCTTCGCTCCGGAACCTGCAGGCAAGGATATTGAGAAGAAGCGTGAAGATGAAAAGAGACGTTTCAGTCAGGAGAAGGACAACAAGCGTTCCAAGAAAGACCATATCTACGAGGATGAGGACGCACTGAAGAACAAGCCCGGACGTTTCATCAAGCCGGAAAAGAAGAAGGAAGAGGTACAGGAAGAGCAGATCAAAGTAATCACTCTGCCTGAGTCCATCACTATCAAAGAACTGGCTGAGAAGATGAAATTGCAGCCTGCAGCTATTATTAAGAAGCTGTTCTTAGAGGGCAAGGTGGTAACTGTGAACCAGGAGATCTCTTATGAGGATGCAGAGAATATTGCCATGGAATATGACATTCTCTGTGAAAAAGAGGTCAAGGTCGATGTTATCGAGGAACTGCTGAAGGAAGACGAAGAGGATGAAGCAGATCTGGTGGAAAGACCTCCCGTAATCTGTGTTATGGGTCACGTTGACCACGGTAAGACTTCCCTGCTGGATGCCATCCGTAAGACCAATGTCACCGACCGTGAGGCAGGCGGTATCACCCAGCATATCGGTGCTTATACCGTAAATGTGGGAGACCGTAAGATCACTTTCCTGGATACTCCCGGACACGAAGCATTTACCGCAATGCGTATGCGTGGTGCAAATGCTACCGATATTGCTATCCTGGTAGTAGCTGCGGACGATGGCGTAATGCCCCAGACTGTAGAAGCAATCAACCATGCAAAGGCAGCAGGTGTCGAGATCATCGTAGCTGTGAACAAGATCGATAAGCCCTCTGCAAATATAGACCGTGTAAAACAGGAACTGGCTGAGTACGAGCTGATCCCCGAAGATTGGGGCGGAAGCACTGTATTCGCACCCGTATCAGCGAAGAGTGGCGAGGGCATCGACCAGCTGCTTGACATGATTCTGCTGACCGCAGATATCATGGAACTCAAGGCGAACCCCAAGAGAAAGGCAAGAGGTCTGGTTATCGAGGCGGAACTGGATAAGGGACGCGGTCCTGTGGCTACCGTACTGGTACAGAAGGGTACCCTGCATGTAGGAGACTTCATCTCCGCAGGTGTAGCACACGGTAAGGTAAGAGCCATGATCGACGATAAGGGACGCAGAGTCAAAGAAGCAGGTCCCTCTACTCCCGTAGAGATCTTAGGTCTGAACGATGTTCCCAGTGCCGGTGAAGTATTCCTGGCACATGATAATGATAAGACAGCAAAATCCTATGCAGAGACCTATCTGGCACAGAATAAGGAAAAGATGCTGGAAGAGACCAAGGGCAGAATGTCTCTGGATGATCTGTTCAGCCAGATCCAGGAAGGTAATCTGAAGGAACTGAACCTGATCGTCAAGGCTGACGTACAGGGTAGCGTCGAGGCAGTAAAACAGTCCCTGATGAAGCTGTCCAATGAAGAAGTCGTTGTAAAATGTATCCACGGCGGCGTAGGTGCCATCAATGAGTCCGATGTGTCTCTGGCAAGTGCGTCCAATGCGATCATCATCGGATTCAACGTCCGCCCTGATGCGACGGCTAAGGCTACCGCAGAGAGAGAAGGCGTGGATGTACGTCTGTACAAGGTCATCTACCAGGCCATCGAAGATATCGAAGCTGCCATGAAGGGAATGTTAGACCCTGTATACGAGGAGAAGGTGATCGGTCATGCAGAGGTTCGTCAGATCTTCAAGGCATCCGCAATCGGTAACATCGCAGGTTCCTATGTCCTCGATGGTGTATTCCAGAGAGGCTGTAAGGTTCGTATCACCCGTGAGGGCGAGCAGATCTTCGAAGGTAACCTGGCTTCCCTGAAGAGATTCAAGGATGATGTGAAGGAAGTTAAGGCAGGATATGAGTGTGGTCTCGTATTCGAAGGCTTTGACAAGATGCAGGAGCTGGATATTGTAGAGGCTTATATCATGGTGGAGGTACCACGCTAAAGAGAATATCTAAGGCGTGAAAATACCACGCCTAAGATATTCTAAAGCTTTAGCGCGAAGTTTCGCAAAGCGAAACTTCCGGTGTGGTACGGAGAGAAACTTCCGGTGCTGAGGAGCGAAACTCCCGTAAGTATCGAAATGATATAGGCTTAAGTTGACGTAGCTATTCTGTTACACTTGTGCAAAAGATAAGCTCTGAGAGAACGTTTTTGCACAGGTAGTTATCTCGCCAAAAATGTTCATAATTACGCTCAATCATGCAAGCATGATTCGTAACTTATGAAAATTATTTTGGCTATGAATCGTTACAAATTAAGAAGGAATAAGAATGAGAAAGAATAGTGTGAAAAATACCCGTGTGAACGGGGAAGTGCAGCGCGTTCTGGCAGAGATCATCCGGGGTGGCTTAAAGGATCCCCGGATCAGTCCCTGGACCAGTGTCGTGGCTGTGGAAGTGGCACCGGATTTAAAGAGCTGTAAGGCATGGATCAGTGTGCTGGGTGACGAGGAAGTGAGAAAGTCTACCCTGCAGGGACTGAAGAGCGCCGAAGGCTTTATCCGCAGAGAACTGGCACGTACCATCAATCTGCGCAACACGCCGGACATCACTTTTGTGATGGATCAGTCCATCGAATACGGTGTCAATATGTCTCATAAGATCGACGAAGTCATTGCGGCTGATGAGCAGGCGCAGAAGCCGGAAGATGAGACAGAAGACACAGAAGGTACAGAGGAAGGTGACGAGTAATGGATTTGCGTGAAGAATGTCTGGGTGCAAAAAAGATCGGCATCAGCGGACATATTCGTCCCGACGGAGACTGTGTCGGAGTATGCCTGTCCTTACAGATGTATCTGCGGAAACTGTTGCCGGATGCACAAGTGACGGTGTATTTACAGAAGCCTTCTGAGGAATTTTCCTATCTGAAGGGGTATGATGAGATTCAGACAGAGTGTCCAGCACAGGATCCTTTTGACGTGTATTTTGCGCTGGATTGCAACGGTGACCGTCTGGGGGATGCAGAAAACTATTTTCAGAATGCGAAAAAGAAGATTAACATCGATCATCACATCAGCAATTCCGGCTGCGGTGATGTAAATCTTGTCCGCCCGGAGGTGGGCAGTGCCTGCGAGGTACTGTATCACATCATGGATGCGGAGCTGATCGACAAGGATATTGCGGAAGCACTGTATACCGGAATCATCCATGATACCGGCGTTTTCCAGTATTCCAATACGACACCGGAGACCTTACAGGCAGCAGCATTTTTGATCTCTTTTGGATTTAATTTTCCGAAACTGATCGAAGAAAGTTTTTATCAGAAGACATATTTACAGACCCAGATCATGGGCAGAGCTCTGATGGAAAGTATTCGTTTTATGGACGGACGCTGTATTGTAAGCATGGTGGATCGTAAGACCATGGAATTCTACAATGCGGTACCGGGAGATCTGGACGGCATCGTAAATCAGTTACGCAATATCAAAGGCGTGGATTGTGCGATTTTCATGTATGAGACCAATGTCCTCGAGTACAAGGTCAGCATGCGTTCCAACGAGAATGTGGATGTCGCAAAGGTGGCATCTTTCTTCGGAGGCGGCGGGCATGTACGTGCCGCAGGCTGCACTATGAAGGGAACGTTCCATGACTGCGTCAACAATTTGTCACTGCACATCGACAGACAATTGCGGGGAGAACAGGATTAATGGACGGCATTATCAATGTATATAAAGAAGCTGGTTTTACCTCACATGACGTGGTGGCAAAGCTTCGCGGAATCTGCCGGCAGAAAAAGATAGGGCACACGGGTACACTGGATCCACAGGCTACCGGTGTGCTCCCTGTATGTCTGGGGAATGCTACCAGAGCATGCGAAATGCTGACGGACAGAACCAAGGAATACGTGGCGGAACTTTTACTGGGACAGATCACGGATACCCAGGATACCACGGGAACCGTTCTGGAAGAACGGGAAGTAACTGTAAACGAGGAGCAGGTGCGTGAAGCTGTCAACAGCTTCGTCGGCGGCTATAATCAGATTCCTCCGATGTATTCCGCGCTGAAAGTCAATGGGAAAAAGCTCTATGAGCTTGCCAGAGAGGGAAAAGAAGTCGAACGCAAGGCAAGGCATGTGGAGCTGCCTGCGATTGAGATTTTATCCATAGATCTGCCGGTGGTGAAATTCCGGGTGGAGTGTTCCAAGGGAACCTATATCCGCAGCCTCTGTGCCGATATCGGAGAAAAGCTTGGCTGCGGCGGTACGATGAAAAGCCTCGTCCGCACCAGAGTCGGAGATTTCCGTCTGGCGGATGCCCTGACACTGGGACAGTTACAGGAACTTCGTGATATGGACAGACTTGAGGATGCCTTGCTACCCACAGACCGCATTTTTGCGGATTTCCCCATGATACATGTGGAAGAAAAGTGGCGCAGACTGATTGACAACGGGAACTCCTTTTTCCCGGGACAGACACTTGAAAAGACTGTTTCTCCGGCTGGAGAGTGGGTGCGCATCTATAGAGAAGATGGCAGCTTTGTGGGTATTTATGCTTATGATGAGGCAAAAGAGTGGTACAAGCCCGTGAAGATGTTTCTTGGGTGATGCAAACAGGAATGGATTATTTCGGTTCGTTTGTAAATGATGTAATTGTGCATGAATGTAAAAAATTCGTACCGGATTTACACTTGCATGATAAGACATCTATGAGGAAAGAAAGCAGGATACAGACTTGGAAATTATTGCAGGAACCACAGATTTTTATCTGGAAAAAGATACCGCGGTGGCCATCGGCAAATTTGACGGGGTGCATTTAGGACACAGGAGACTTTTGGAAGAAATCATCGACAAAAAGAAAGACGGTCTGGTAGCCTGTGTGTTTACTTTTGACCCCACACCGGCAGTACTGTTCGGTCTGTCAGACGGCAGGGAACTGACCACCAGAGAAGAAAAAAGACGTCTGTTTGAACGGCTCGGAATCGATATTCTGATCGAATTTCCCCTGACGAAGGAGACCGCAGCCACAGAACCCGAGCGCTTTGTGTCGGAGATTTTGGCAAAACAGATGAATACCCGTTTTGTTGCGGCCGGTGAAGACCTGTCCTTTGGCAAAAACGGTGCCGGCAATGCACTTCTTTTGGAAAAAATGGCGCCGCAGCTGGGATTTTGTGTCAAGACCATAGAGAAAATTGAAGTGGACGGCATCGAAGTCAGTTCCACTTATATCCGTAAACTGGTGGAAGAGGGACGGATGGAAGAAGCTGAAAGCATGCTCGGCATGCCTTATACACTGGTCGGAACCGTGGAACATGGCAACCATATCGGCCACACCTTAGGATTCCCGACCGTGAACCTATTGCCGTCTGCCGGAAAATTACTGCCGCCAAACGGCGTATACTATGCGGCGGTCCGCTACAACGGCAGAGTCTACAAAGCCATCAGCAATGTGGGAACCAAACCTACGGTTTCCGAGGAAAAAGTCATGGGCGTGGAGTCCTATCTGTATGACTTTACCCAGGATATTTACGGACAGGAAATCGAAGTGGCACTGAAAAGCTTCAGGCGTCCGGAACGGAAATTTGTTTCGCTGGAGGAACTGAAAAAACAGTTGGATCTGGATATTGCGGACGGCCGAAATGCTTGAGAAAAGCGCGGATTCCATGAAATAATGTCAAAATAGCGTAAAGCTTTGTAAAAGAAAAAGTAAAGAAAAGTAAAGAAAAGTAAAATTTACATTGCAAGTTTTACCTCTATCTCGTAAAATATATTTTGGATTGTTTCTGTAAGGACAAAAGGTTTTGATTTCATAGAAGAGAATCAAGAGAGATTGAGGGATGAAAAATGAGCTTTGGAACAATATTGTCAATGGCTGGAGGCCTGGGACTGTTTTTATTCGGAATGGAATTGATGAGTGATTCCATTGAGAAAGTAGCAGGTGCCAGACTTCGTCGTATTCTGGAGATATTCACCACGAATAAATTCATGGGTATGATTGTCGGTATCATTTTTACCGGTATTATCCAGTCATCTTCGGCCTGCACGGTTATGGTCGTCAGTTTTGTTAACTCCGGTCTGATGAATCTGTATCAGGCTGCGGGTGTTATCCTCGGCGCCAACATCGGTACCACGATCACATCACAGTTGGTATCCTTTAATTTATCAAAAATTGCACCGCTGATCTTATTGGTGGGTGTGGTCGTGATGATGTTTACGAACAAGGAAAAGGTGCGTAAGGTCGCCGAGGTCGTGGTAGGTTTTGGCATTTTGTTCGTTGGTCTGAGCACGATGTCCCAGGCTATGGGCAGTATGAAAAATGAGCCTCAGGTAGTGAATCTGCTGATGTCCCTGAAGAATCCGTTTCTGGCAACTTTGATGGGATTTGCTCTGACAGCCATTATTCAGAGTTCTTCCGTAACGGTCAGTATTGTACTTTTGTTAGCAAATCAGGATTTGCTGCCGCTGCCGATTACACTGTATATTATTCTCGGATGTAATATTGGTGCTTGTGCTACTGCAATGTTAGCTTCCTTAAGCGGTAAGAAAGATGCCAAGAGAGCAGCGTTGATCCATCTGCTGTTCAACATCATCGGTACGGTGATCATTTACGTTGCATTGTTTATCGCCGGAGACCAGATCGTAGCGCTGATTCAATCCATCTCTGCGGATAACGGCAGATTCGTAGCAAATGCGCATACGTTGATTAAAATTGCACAGGTAATTATGCTGTTCCCGTTCACCGGATGGCTGGTCAAGATGACTTACCTGATCGTGCCCGGAGAGGACAAGAAGGTTGGTTACAGAGAGAGCTATCAGTTAAAATATATCGGCGACAAGGTAGTGTTCAACCCGGCTACCGCAGTCGTGGAAGTAGTGAAGGAACTGGAACGTATGGCTTCCCTGGCAGAAGAGAACCTGAACCGTGCCATGAATGCCCTGATTACTTTGGATGAAGAAGATATAGAAGAAGTCTATGAGGTGGAGAAGAACATCAACTTCCTGAATCACGCTATCACAGACTATCTGGTAAAAATCAACCAGACGACCTTGCCGATCGAGGACTTGAACAGCCTGGGTGCGCTGTTCCATGTGGTAAACGATATCGAGCGCATCGGTGATCATGCAGAGAACGTGGCAGACGCCGCAAAACAGAGAAAAGAAGAAGGCATCTCCATCAGCAAAGAAGCGCAGAAAGAACTGGGTGACATGCTCGAAATGGTCAACAAGATCATCCGTTATGCCGTAGAAATGTTCGCCAAGAGTGACGAGACCCATATGCAGGAGATCGTCACCCTGGAAGACCAGGTAGACGAGAAAGAAAGAGAACTCCAGAAGAAACATGTCGAGAGACTGACCAAGGGAGAATGCTCTCCCGAAGCCGGCATGATCTTTTCAGACATCGTGTCCGGACTGGAGAGAGTGGCAGACCATGCTACCAATATTGCATTTGCTATTACCACCGAAGAGGAAGTGGAAGAAGGCAAGGCGAACTAACTTGAAAGTTAGTGAATAATCGTTGGCTAACATACTGGCTAGCCTGCCGTAGCCCC
>CAKRRS010000097.1 GCA_934394665.1 uncultured Acetatifactor sp.
GCTACGTCTGTTTCCGAACAAAGTGTGCTAAAGCACACCGCGATGTCAGCGTTTCTTATATGCAATCGGGGCTACGGTGACAGGTTTGCTTCACTAACTTTCAATTTAAAAAGCTACTTGCCAATCTGACAAGTAGCCCTTATTTCGCATAACTATCATTAATTAGAAGATTCTTCTGACTGCCAATACTTTCTTGTAATCCGCATTAGATACGATAATACCGGTTTTCGCAGTAGAAGCATGCACGATCTGACCGTTGCCGATATACAGTGCCACATGACCGGAATAGCAGATCAGGTCACCTGCCTGTGCATTGGACAGTCCATCAACAGCGGCACCCTGGCTGCGGTCTGCGGAAGAAGAATGAGGTAAGCTTACACCGAAGTTCGCATAAACACTCATTACAAATCCGGAACAGTCAGTACCGTTCGTCAGGCTGGAACCACCGTATACATAAGGATTACCTACAAACTGCAATGCATATTCCGCTACAGACTTACCCATCTCGCTGTCACCGCTTACGGTATAGCTTGCTGTGGAGGAACTGGCGGAAGAACTCTTGCTGCTCTTAGCTGCTTTTGCTGCAGCCGCTGCACGGGCACGTTCTCTTTCTTCTTTCTCTTTTGCCAGACGTTTTTCTTCTTCCTCTTTGGACTCTGCTTCCACGAACTCCGTATGCAGAGTTACGAAATCGGTAGAAACCCATCCGAGGCCTTCCTCGGTATCTACCTGTACCCAGCCGTCGGTCTCATCGGATACGACCAGTTCATCCTCGATCGGAACCAGTCCCAGTACAGATGCTTCCATGGAAGGTTCTGTACGTACTTTTAAAGTTGTGGTAGTAACGGTAGCAAGACGGGTACCTACCTTTTTGGCAAGTTCCACTGCTTCTTCACCGGTTACACAATATTCTGCCTTCACGTATCCGGTCACGGAACCGGAAGAAATCTGATACCAGCCGTTCTCTTCTGAAATAAAAAGTCCGACAGAATCATCATACAGCTTACCGATGATGTCGCCATCCTCGCTCGGCAAGCTTCTTACATTCACATAATCATTTACCTGAGCAATGACCAGATTCTTAAAAGACTCTTCCTCTGATGCATTCGGGGTAGTCGCTGTCTGCTCATCATAAATCACAGTCTCAATAATACTTTCAATCTGTTTTGTACTGTTGGTTCCTGTGGACAGGCTCTCTAACTTATTTCCCTTTGCAAGGGTCAGTTCAATACCGCCGCTGGGAAGTACAGATGAAGATGCTGCCGCATCTGCGGTGATATTCATTCCTGATACAGCCATAACCGCTGCCATCGTACATACGGTAATTTTAACAGATTTACGAATCATTCTATCCTCCTGAAACTCTTGGAGCTGTCTCGTTTTCTTTACATTTTCTAATTATTTGTTACGAATTTGTTACATCTGTTAAAAAATATATCACGGATAGTACCATTTGTCAACATAGTAAATAAATTGACAAAATTTCCAAAAGTTCCCATTTTATGCGGCTTTGCGGCTATTTTACAGCAAAAGAGCCACCAAGCCGGTGACTCTTTTCTTTTAAAATTCTTCGCTTTTCTTTAAAATATTTTAAGTTTTATATTACTTTTCTATGACTATTTCCGAAAACGATTGCAATAGTTTCCTGCACTGACTGCGGCATTGGCGCCGTCTGCCACCGCCGTCACTACCTGGCGCAGGGGTTTTTTCCGAAGATCTCCGGCGACATAGATGCCCGGTCTGTCCGTCGTGCCGCTCTCATCTGCAGGCACATAACCATCCTCATCGACTTTCACCAAACCCTGTAACAATTCCGTATTGGGATGAATACCTACCGCGATAAAGATTCCGGCCACAGACAGGGGCTTCTCTTCCCCGGTTTTCACATTTTTAATCTGCAGGCTTTCCACCATGTCTTCCCCACAGATTTTCGTCACTACCTGATCGTATAGAATTTCCACATTTTGCAGGCTTTTCAATTCTTCCTGCAATATCATAGCTCCGCGCAGGCTGTCTCTCCTGTGGATCAGGTACACCTTCTCACAAGTCCGTGCCAGATATATGGCATCTTCCAGTGCCACGTCTCCGCCGCCGACCACAGCCACCGTTCTTCCGCGGAAGAAAGCGCCGTCGCAGGTAGCGCAATAGGACACTCCCATGCCGTTTAATTCCTCTTCCCCGGGCACTCCCAGTCTGGCATGCTCTGCACCGGTCGCAAATATCACTGTCCTCGTCTCCAGTTCACGGTCTCCGGCATAGACGCATTTATAATCGCCGCGCTCTTCCACGCTGTGTACCGTAGCTTCCAGAAATTCTGCGCCCATTTTTTCCGCATGCTGTCTGAACGTCATTCCCATATCAAATCCACTGATTCCGGGAAGACCCAGATAGTTATCCACTTCATACGTGTTCAGGATCTGTCCGCCACTCATCGGCTTTTCTTCTATTATAAGTAAGTTCAGTCCTGCTCTCTTTCCGTAGACCGCTGCCGACAATCCTGCGGGGCCGGACCCTATAATGATCAAATCATACATAAACTTTTCTCCTCGTTCTTACGTTGTTCTTTGCAGTTTTCGACATTTGTTTTATCGTCTCGTCCATGTAATTTCCCATATAACCTTTTTCAGTGTAACAGTTCAACTATGGAAAAGCAAGACCATCTGTGTTACACTCATTTTGTGACGGTTTAAAAGGTCAAACGAAACCTCACATAATTTCTCACAGTTCCGCAGAACATTAGCAAAACAAGTTTATATTAAAATCAGATCATAGGAAGTGACCCGGCTTTATTCATAAAAGTTGCTTTCTATTAGAAAGGATGCCTACATGAATACCTCTTTTGACGCTCCCCTGGCACTGGTCACCGGCGCTTCCCGCGGCATCGGCAAAGCCATTGCGGAAGTCCTGGCCGAAGCCGGTTACAATTTAATTCTCACCTGCAGTCATACTCTTGCAGAGCTTCAAACGGCTGCCGCTTCCTTAGAAGAAAAATATGACATCACCTGTACCGCTGTAGCGGCGGATGCCTCAGATCCTGCTGCCGTTGAAAAAATATATGTCTCTCTGGACCATCTGGATGTACTGGTCAATAATGCCGGAATCTCCTACATCGGCCTACTCTCGGATATGAGTATCGCGGAATGGCAGCGCGTCCTGAACACGAATCTAAGCTCCTGCTTCTATACCTGCCGGCTTGCAGTTCCTCTGATGTTGCAAAAGCACAGTGGGCGCATTATCAACATCTCCTCCGTCTGGGGAAATGTGGGAGCGTCCATGGAGGTAGCCTATTCCGCCTCCAAGGGTGGCGTGAACAGCTTTACAAAAGCTCTGGCCAAAGAGCTGGCCCCCAGCAACATTCAGGTCAACGCCATCTCCTGCGGAGTCATTGACACTGCCATGAACCATTGCTTCTCCCCCGAGGAAATGGACACTCTCCGGGAAGAGATCCCCGCCGACCGCCTGGGACAGCCGGAGGAAGTGGCAAAACTCGTCCTCCAGCTGATCCAGGCGCCGGCCTATCTCACCGGTCAGATCCTCACTCTTGACGGAGGCTGGCAATAACGCTCTCCGCCGATTCTCCCGGTACTAATGATGCCACGATCCTCTCCATTTCTTCTTTGGATCCGGCATCACGGCACCGCAGAATCAGATGCTCCTTCTCCGTCTCCGTCAAAACCGCATACCCCTGCATGGCCGCTTCGTTCATGGCAAGTGCCAACCCAAACCCTGTCGGTAATTCGCTCATCGGAAATGGTTCTGTACCACCCGATGCTCCGTTTAATCCATCCATAGTCAGTCTCCTCCTTAAAAAGTGTCACTTTTGCAATACAGTTATATGTCCTGCCTTGCTTCTTATTTTTCATTTCACTTTTTAGTCTGTGCGAAAACAGTCTGATCTATGTACCGAAGAATATAGCGTACTTCAAAGTGTCATGGTGATTTCAATACATTTCTCAATATAGTTATAATAAAAAAGTCGCCGGAAAATACAGATACACAACTTTTCATGTTTCCTGCATTATATCATCCGGAGACTTTTTATGTCTCATTACTTATTTTCCAAATAGAAATGCATATGCTCTCTGATATGCTCAAATTGCTTCCTGGTCTGAGGATTTTCAGATTCGAAATTCATCAGCTTATCCAAATATCCCTGCCGCTGCACGATTCGACAGCTCTCCGGATAGACCAGTTCATACACCAGAGAAATATGTCCCACCACGTTATCCACTGCCGTCTTTTTCAGGGAACGCAGTACCGCATGCTCTTCATCAAAGCTTTCCATGACTTCGGGCGTTACTTCTTCCCGATACAGGACTTCTGTGCTGACATTGTAGATTTCTTCCAACGGGAATTCCACGTTCACTTTCAGGATATCAATTTTGTCTGCATCACGCAAAATATTGCAAAACATTGCCGTCCGCTCATCCAGTCCTTCCGGAATCCGGTAGGCGCTATGATAAAATACTGCAGTCCACAACAACTGATCCTCTGTATCATCTTCTGCAAAATCACGGATCGTAATCCCGGCATCTGCCCGGATTCCTGCCGGCAGACTCTCTTCGTTTCCTGCCTTCAGACCGACTTGCCGCTCCCATGTCTCGCCGAAGAGAATCCTGGCTCCGTATTTTGCATGGTCAATCGAAACCGCATCCGCAAATGTCCCATAGACTCTCTGCTGTTCAAACCGTCCCACATCATGAAGCAGACCGCTCAGCCATGCGATATCCACCTCTTCTTCCGACAGATGCAGGGACTTTGCAATCTGCTGACACAGTCCGCAGACCCGGTAGGTATGTTCTATTTTCAGGCGGATCATATCACGGCTGCTGTCGTAACGATCTGTATATTCTTTAAAAGCCGCCAAGGCTTTTTCTCTGTCAATTTTCATTTTCATCCTCATTTCTGCGCGCACTCCGGCTCATACCTGTCAACTTTAGCCAAACCACAGTGTATGCCTCATTGCCGTCTTCCTTTTCAATGAACTTTTCTAATACCTTGCTTCCTACGCCTAAGCCCGGATTTTACTTGCTCATTTTATACAACAATTTATAAATAGCCGCACAGATACCTGCCACGACGACTAACAGTCCCAGTTCCAATGCCCATGTAGGAAGCGCGGAGGCACACACCACCGTCAGGAAATCCACTGCAAAGTGAATTCCGAAGGCTGCCGCAAGATGCAGCTTTTTCCCCGTTTTCACTGCACTGTACACAAGAACAGACAAGCCGATCTGCAGTGCAATCGCAATCATTCTCTCCACCGGCGCGAGGTAGAACTGATAGGCAGGTGTTGTCCAGAGGACAGAGAGCTGCTGATAGGTCAGTTCCTGCTGCGCAGGCTCCAGTGCCGTCATCGTCTTCTCCATCAGTCCACCGTTGATCATGGCTGCTGTGAGGAGATTACTCATAGAAGACATCCCCAGGATCAGGAATGCTTCGATTCCACCATGACCGGCACCGTACATCAGTGCATTTTCGCGAGTCAGATGCTTTTTCAGGCAGAACTTCATGGCAATCCACCGGCCGGTCTCCTCGAACAGAGCCGCTGCCAGTCCGCCATAGATTCCGTACAGCCAGATATTATCCTGCAATACGCTTCCTGTGGCTGTCAGGACAACCATATGTAAAATCTGCTCCAGTATCATTGCAAATCCCACAAAAATACCGCAGCCAATAAAAAATGCCGGCACCCACGCCTTTGTCTTTTTGTGGATAAATACACATAAAAATATAGGCAAAACCACAGATAATAACAGCGATACCACCATTCCTGCCATACTTGCACCGCTTACGGTTCCCCATTGCATTGCTGTTTCCATATTTGTTCTCTCCATTCCGAGTACATTGCTACTCTTGGTAAATGTACATACCTCTCATAATAAACTCCAAAATTCAAGTACTTCTTACTTGTTGCGCGTTATGACATTTCGGAAAAAAGTAAGAAACCCTTCCTCTACCGCCACCTGATCCACCGCCGTCTCCGGCAGATCATAGAAATATTTCCCGGTTCCGGGATCCAGAGAAATACTGTCCAATGGGAATCCCGCTCTGCGGATGCTGCTGTGGGGTGTGTCCGTCAGCCAGAATTTCTCACTCTCCATGTCCGGTGTCATCGCCTCATAAGTGTGCTCCGGATCCTGCACAAAGCAGATGGCATTGCGGTATTTTGCCGTAAGCCTTCCATAGCGTCTGACCAGTCCGATATAGTGCTCCAGCATCTGCTCATCCGTCAGATACACACCGTTCACCGTACGCACATGTACCCCGGGCTGGACCGCCTCCGGGACATCTTCAAAATACAACCCGGAATCACAGGAAAATACAGGGATCCGAAAAGCTTCATAATAAGCATGCGCTTTCTGCCTGGCATTCTCCAGAGGCGTATTGCCGCTCTCAGGGACATCGGGAATCTCCACCCCCTGTGCCCACAGATCCTGCAGACTGATCAGTTCGATGCCAAGTCCGGCTATGCGGTTCTGCATGGCAGCTGCCTTTGCCGGATTGCCGGTACCGTATAACAGTTTCATAAGCGTTGTCCTGCTTTCTTTCCGGTCAGATCAGCGCCGGTGTCTGTGCCAGGACAGAGATAATCGCGATCGCCGCCAAAATCACAACAACTACCACTACTGCAACAATGATCTTCTTTTTCATATATGATACCTGCTCTTTCTAACTCTTTTATGCTTTTGCATCCCATGGACTAATGATGGCATATTTCAGGGACAATTTCAAGGATTATGAAAATATTCGAGATGGCTCCACTTTCTCGCCCGGCCAGGATTTTCTGAGTGCCGCATAGGAAACCAGGAAATTGGCAAGCCAGCCGGCCGGCACGGCAAGCCAGACAAAGTCAATACCAAAACGCGGTGCACAGATCAAAGCCACAGACAAGCGGATCGCAAGGTTTACCATATTGGCAATGAGGAACGGTCGCATGATGCCGAGTCCGCGAAGAACTCCATCGGTTGCCATTTTAATTCCCATAAAGATAAAGAAGTAACCAAGCCATCTCATATAATCTCCTGACACCTGATAAGCCAGCGCGGTTCCGTCTTTTCCAAGAAATAGCGAAGAAATCTGCGTGTGCAGTGTTTCAATGACAAGAAAGGCAACCGCCGCAAAACACACGTCCAACACCAATGCCGCATGATAACCTTTTTTGATACGCTCGGTTTTGCCTGCCCCAAGGTTCTGGGAAACATACGGCGAAACTGCATTACCGATGGACACGAAGATCAGGGAAAAAACATTCTCCACCCGCATCGTCGCCGCATATCCTGCAAGAGCCTGTGTGCCGAAGGGATTTACCACTGCCTGTACGATCATCATACCGATAGACACGGTAGACTGCTGCAGGACCGAGGGCACTGCGATTCGAAGCATCGAGCGCAGCCCGCGCCCGTCAAATCGCTGAAACGGGCTTTGGTATCGCTGCATCCGGTAAAGAAAAATCAAAAGTGAAAAAACAGCGGAAATTCCCTGAGCAATCAGGGTTGCAAGCGCCGCGCCGAATACACCAAGCCCCAGAACGGCTACCATCCAAAGATCCATCACAATATTCAGAATGGATGAAAAGATCAGCAGCCCCAGCGGAATTTTTGATTCACCGATGGAAGTGAACATGGTGGAGAGAATATTGTACATGAACAAAAACGGAAAGCCCACAAAATAGACCCGCAAGTACAGTACCGCTTCCTCCAGAATATCGGCAGGGGTCTGTAATCCGCTCATCATCGCATGGGAAAAACAAAAGCCAAAGATACCAAGGAGGATACTCAGAAGTAAAAAGCTGATCAGCGACGTAGACACAATGGTTTTCATTTTGCCATACTCTTTGGCGCCAAAATAGCGGCTCACAAGCACACCGGCACCGACACCGGCACCCAGTGCCACACAAATGAAAACATTTGTCAAAGCTGCACAGGCACCAACCGCAGCCAGTGCGGAGGAACCCACAAACTGACCGACAATAATGGAGTCAGCCATATTGTATACCTGCTGAAAAAAGCTGCCGAGAATCATCGGCATTGCAAAAACCGTCAGCGCTTTCAGCGGTGCATCGGTAATCAAATACTCATCTTTTGACATGATCCTATTCCTCCACAGTTCCTTCCGCATTCTTCCATGGCTTCCTCAACTCGTTCATCTGCATCTTATACGCCTTTTCCCCGGAAGCTGCTGCATTCTTCTCCTTTGCCGAATATAAAGAAACCCCCGAAAAAGGCAGGCTCACATAAGGATACTTTCAAAAAGTGACCGTGTTAAAGGCATTTCTTTTAATGCTTTTCAGCATTTTCAAGCCGGCAAAGGAGATCAGATAGATCACACATACCTGTATTCCGCAGAAAGCACGGGAAACCCCTGCCGCCATTGGTCGATTTCTTCTATGTAAACACCGTAAGGAAAAAAGCAGAGCGAAGGATTTGTAATGTGATTTCCGTATGCCTCTTGATTGACAAAATTCCCCCAACGCCCGATAGCTTGCCCAAGCACAAGGCTCGGCATCAGGGT
>CAKRRS010000098.1 GCA_934394665.1 uncultured Acetatifactor sp.
TGGGATTCCGTACTGAAGGATGCACAGGATGCAGGTATCAGAGTTATCCTCTTCGACCGTACCATTGATGCAGATGAGAGCCTGTATGAGGCATCCATCGTATCCGATATGGCAAAGGAAGGCCAGACAGCAGTTGACTGGTTAAAGAGCCAGAACTTAAGCGAATACAACATCATCCATTTACAGGGTGTTATGGGTTCCGCAGCACAGCAAGGACGTACCGGTGCTCTGGATGATGCAGCGGCAAACGACGGCTTCAATCTGGTAACACAGCAGACCGCTGAGTGGAACGCAGAGAAAGCACAGCAGATCGTGCAGTCCGTAATCGACGCAGGTACTCCTTTCAACGTAATCTACGCTGAGAACGACGATATGGCTAAGGGTGCTGTAGCAGCTCTGGATAAGGCTAATATCTCTCACGGTGTCGGCAAAGACGTCATCGTAATGGGCTTTGACTGCAACAAGTGGGCTCTGGAAGAGCTGAAGGCAGGCAACTGGAACTACGATGGACAGTGCAATCCTTTCCAGGCTTCCTACATCAATGACATTATCAAGAAGCTGGAGAACGGTGAGACCATCTCCGAGAAGACCATCATCATGGATGAGAAGGGCTTCGATGCAACCACCATTACACAGGAAGATGTAGACAACTACGGTATCTAATCTGATGTAAACGACCAGAAGCGCGGCGCATGCTAGCTCCGCGCTTCTTTTATCAAAAATATCAAAAAGATTAAGGGGTGAAACTTTTGGACAATAACACAGTATTGGAAATGAAAAATATTCACAAAAGCTTTCCCGGTGTACGTGCTCTGAAAGGTGTGGACTTCCATCTGAACAAAGGTGAGATCCATGCGCTGATGGGAGAAAACGGTGCCGGAAAGTCAACCCTGATCAAGGTACTGACAGGTGTCTACAGCAAAGATGAAGGTCAGATCTTCATCGACGGCAATGACAAAGCCGTATCCATTCACTCTCCGCAGGAGGCACAGAAGCTGGGCATCAGTACGGTATATCAGGAGATTACACTCTGCCCGAATCTGTCCGTGGCGGAGAACATGTACATAGGACGTTCCAATAAGATCTATCAGAACTGGAAAAAAATGAATGAGGACGCAGACAAGATCTTACAGAATCTGGATATCCCTGCAAAAGCGTCCCAGCAGCTGGCAAGCTGTTCTATCGCCGTACAGCAGATGGTAGCCATTGCCAGAGCTGTAGATATGGATTGTAAGGTACTGATCCTGGATGAGCCGACCTCCTCTCTGGATGAGCAGGAAGTGACAAAGCTCTTCGGTCTGATGCGCGATCTGAAGGCCAGAGGCGTGGGTATCATCTTCGTAACCCATTTCCTGGATCAGGTATATGAAGTGTGTGACAAGATCACTGTTATGCGTGACGGCAGTCTGGTAGGCGAATATGCCATCAAGGATCTGCCCAGAGTACAACTGGTATCCAAAATGTTGGGTAAGGAACTGGATGACCTGTCCGATATCAAAGGCGAGCAGCCCACGGAACAGAAGACGGAGAACGGAGAGCCCTTATTTGAGACCAAAGATCTGTGCAGCGATGCCGGAATCAAGCCCTTTGACTTCTATATTAAGAAGGGCGAGGTCAATGGATTTACGGGACTGCTGGGATCTGGCCGAAGCGAGTGCGTCCGCGCTATTTTCGGTGCTGACCGTGTCATCGGCGGTACGGTGAAAAAGAACGGCAAGCAGGTCAAGATCAATAAGCCTCTGGATGCTATGCGTTGTGGAATCGGCTATCTGCCGGAGGATCGTAAGCGTGACGGTATCGTAGGTGACTTGTCCGTAAGAGAGAATATTATCCTGGCATTACAGGTGCTTCGTGGATTCTTCCACCCTATTTCCAAGGTGGAAGCTAATAAATTTGCAGACGAATACATCAAACTGCTGGATATCAAGACGGCATCGGCCGAAACACCCATCAAGTCGCTGTCCGGCGGTAATCAGCAGAAGGTAATCTTAGCCAGATGGCTTCTGACCCATCCGGAATATCTGATTCTGGATGAGCCCACCAGAGGTATCGATGTCGGTACCAAGGTGGATATCCAGAAGCTGGTACTGAAGCTGGCAAGTGAAGGCATGAGCGTGACCTTCATCTCTTCCGAGACCGACGAGATGCTCCGTACCTGCTCCCGACTGGTAGTCATGAGAGACCGCAAGGTGGTAGGAGAATTGTCCGGAGAAGATCTGACCCAGACCAAGATTATGAGTACGATTGCCGGAGGTGAAAGTAAGCATGAGTCATGAAAAGAAAGTAGAAAAAGGTAATAAAAATTTCCTGAGCGGATTGTTCCGGCAGCAGATTTTCATTCCCATTGCGGCCCTGATAATCCTGGCAGTATTCAATCTGATCGCAGACCCCAGCTTCTTCAAGATTACACTGGGATATAACAGCGCAGGAGATCCGGTATTGTCCGGTTATCTGATGACAATCCTGGACTACGGTTCCGAACTGGCTATTTTAGCCATTGGCATGACGCTGGTCACAGCTGCTTCCGGCGGACAGGATATCAGTGTGGGCGCTACCATCGCCATCGCAGGCAGCGTGATCTTACGAGTCCTGTGTGGTACGAATTCCAGACCCGATACCCTGCAGGCTCCCATTATCGTAGCATTCCTGGTGGCATGTGTGGCAGCGATGCTGTTCGGCGCCTTTAACGGTGTGTTGGTAGCATATTTCAAGATCCAGCCCATGGTAGCGACCCTGATCCTCTATACGGCAGGCCGTTCCATTGCCGCATGGATCAACAACAACGAACTTCCTATCGTAAGTGATCCTACCTTCAGTTATTTCGGCGGATTTATCCCCGGGATCCCCATTCCCACACCGTTCTTCATTGCAGCGGCCTGTGTACTGGTGATCTTCCTGGTGCTGAAGTTCACGACACTGGGACTTTACACCCAGTCCGTAGGTATTAATGAGAATTCTTCCAAACTGAACGGCCTGAATCCCACATTTATCAAGTTCCTGACCTTCGTGATCCTGGGACTGTGCGTGGCAGTGGCAGCACTGATCAAAGTAAGCCGTCTGTCCTCCATCAACTATTCAGTTATCGCAAAGGATATCGAGATGGATGCGATCCTGGCAGTAGCCCTGGGCGGCAACTCCTTAAGCGGTGGTAAGTTCAATATGGCAGCTTCCATTCTGGGTGCATACGTGATTCAGTTCCTGACCACCACTTTATACAAATTTGATGTACAGTCCGATGCACTTCCCGCTTACAAAGCAGTGGTCGTCATCCTGTTAGTAGTACTCAGTACTCCCAAGGTAAGAGAATGGCTGTCCGCTCTCGGCAAAAAGCTGAAGCAGGGCAAGACCGTAAAGGAGGTTGGCTAAAATGGGTAAGAAGTTAAAAAATATGACAGATACCAATCTGCTGCTGACCATCACGATCGTAGTATTTTTCGTAATGTATATCGGAGCAATCGTGTTCCAGGGGAAAGGCTTCTTAAAGCCCCAGACCTTCTTCAATATCCTGAATGCCAATGCAGCACTGATCATTCTCTCCTGCGGCATGAGCTTAGTCATGATCACCGGTGGGATCGATATCTCCGTTGGCGGTGTGGTAGCACTGGTCAGCATGAGCTGCGCGGTATATCTGGACTTTGGCGGCGGAAATGTATTCATTTCCCTGCTGATCGCCGTAGCCATCGGCCTTGCTTTCGGTATTGTACAGGGATTCCTGGTAGCGTATCTGGACATCCAGCCCTTCATCGTGACACTGGCTGGTATGTTCTTCGCCAGAGGTATGACGACGATCGTAAATACCAAGCCGTTTAACGTGGCAAATGAGAAGTTCACAGCTCTGAAAGAGACCCGTGTGGTCGTTCCCGGAATGGGTTCTGTGAATAAGCTCGGTGCTTATGTAAATGCGTATGTGGAGATCGGTGTTATCGTGGCACTGCTGGTAGTGATCCTGATGTTTATCATGCTTCGCTGGACGAAGATGGGACGCAGCTTCTATGCTGTGGGCGGCAACAACCAGAGTGCTCTGATGTTAGGTATCAATGTCAAGAGAACCAAATTCATGTCCCATCTGCTCTGCGGACTGTTAGCCGGTATCGGCGGTTATGTATACTTTCTGCATGTAGGAAGCGGATCCGCATCCCATGCGAGCGGCATGGAGATGAACGCCATCGCTTCTTCCATCATCGGCGGCACCATGCTGACCGGTGGTGTGGGTAATATCATCGGAACCTTCTTCGGTGTATTGTCCTTAAGCACCATCCAGAATATCGTATCCAGCGCAGGTCTGGATCAGGCATGGTGGACCGGCATTACCATCGCAGCTATGTTGTGTCTGTTCCTGGTGGTACAGAGTGTGGTCATTGCCAGAAAAAAGAAAATGCTGCAGAGTAAATAAAGGCAGTTCAGAGTTAAAATGTGAAATAAGAAAACGGAAAAGAGCGTGGCTTGCGGACAGTCACACTCTTTTTCCACTGGTAAGTATAAGCAGTAAAAGAAAACCACCGGGTATCAGGGGGGGAAAGCTATGAAAAAGACGAAAGTAAAGAAACAGAAAACTCCGAAAAAGCAGGGATGCAGCCTGTTCCTGCTGTTGATGCTGTTAGCACTTGCACCGGTAGTTCTGGCAACGGTGCTTCTCAGCACCGCATCCTTATATCTGACCAGAACGAATCTGGAGGAAAGTGTACAGACTACCCTGCATGTAACTGCGGATAATCTGGCGAAATACTGCAAAGACAATGAAATCACGGTGATTAATGCCAGTGGTTATTATGAGTATCTGGACAGTCTGAAGGACGAAGGCCTGGAGATGGCCATCCTCCTGGACGGCGTACCGGCTACCACATCCATTAAAAACGAAAACGACTATCGTATCCGTGAGATCCCCATGGATCAGGACCGTGTGTCCGGCGGAGGAACCGAAGGATATTATGATAAAAACGTAGTGATCGAAGGGAATACCTATTACGGTTACTATATTCCCATTCTGAGTGACGGACAGATCACGGCTGTGGCGTTCGCTGCCGAACGGAAAAACGAGATTGCGGATGCACTGTTGGGGATCGAGACCGTATTCCTGATCTCTGCCGCAGGTATCGTGGTTTTGTTCGGTATTATCTGCTTTTTCTTAAGCAGGGCATTGTCCGGCAAGATGAAAGAGACCGGCAGGAGAGTGGACGCACTGGCAGAAGGAGATCTGAGCGCCCGGAAGGAAGCGGACAGCATTGTCAGAGAAATCAAAGACCTGTTAAGAAATACAGCACAGATGCAGCAGAATCTGGCACAGGTCATCGGCGGGGTACAGGAGGTATCCGGAGAACTTTTAAACAGTGTACAGCAAGTGGCAGAAGGCAGCGACGCCACCACGGAACAGGCGGAGCAGATCGGTTCAGCCATGGAACAGCTGTCATCGGCAGCAGAGGAGATGGCGGAAAATGTGCAGAATATCAGTGACCGTATGGATGAGATCGGAGAAGCGGTGAATGATATCAGTGCTAGTGTCGCACAGCTGCAGAAGAATTCGGAAGAGATGCAGGATAACAGCAAAAAAGCAGGCGAAGGCATGGAAAATATCATGAACGGCAGTAAACGTTCCGTGGAATCCGTAGACACCATTACCGCCAAGATCCATGAAACCAATGATTATATCGAAAAGATCGACGAGGCAGTAGCTCTGATCTTCTCCATCTCCGGACAGACCAATCTCTTAAGCCTGAACGCTTCCATCGAAGCCGCCAGAGCCGGAGAAGCGGGCAGAGGTTTCGCCGTAGTGGCGGAAGAAATCCGCAAGCTGTCGGAACAGAGTGCCGCGGGTGCCGAGCAGATCAAGAGTCTGGCGCAGGGGATCATGGAGAAATCCGGAGAGACTGTGGAACAGGCAGATGTGGTAAAAGACATCATCCGTAAGGAACAGGAGCACATCGTCACCACCGGAGAGCAGTACCGGCAGTTAGAGCAGAGCATCAGACAGTCTGCGGAAGAAATCCGGAGAATCGCCGGGGAGACCGGCCGCCTGTCACAGCAGAAGGAAGATATTCTGGGGAATATCGGAAGCCTCAGTGCCATCAGCGAGGAAAATGCGGCCAACAATCAACAGGTGAATGCAAACATTGAAGAAATCCTGACACAGATACAGACAGTGGGCGCAAACTGTGATAAAATGAAACAGATCTCAGGGGAACTGGAGAACTCTGTGGCTTATTTCCACACAGAGAAAGCACCTGTCGCGGAATGACAGAAGCGGATTCCGCACAGGAAGTATGACAGAACAGGATGACTGATCAGATATGAAGAAATGCAGAATGGGAAGACGGTGGATGGCAGGGATGCTGCTGGTCTTCGGGATCGCGTTTGCCGGTTGCGGTGCCGGACAAACTGCCATGGATAATACGGCGGCAGAGGAGACACAGGCGGATCGCATTGTGGTGGGCTTCTCGCAGCTGGGAGCGGAATCTGACTGGCGCAGTGCCAACACGGAGTCCATGAAAAGCACCTTTACGAAAGAGGCGGGATATGACCTGATCTTCGAGGACGGACAGCAAAAGCAGGCCAATCAGATCCGGGCAATCCGGACGTTTATCCAACAGGAAGTAGACTATATCGTGCTGGCTCCGGTGACAGAGACCGGATGGGATACCGTGCTCCGGGAAGCAAAGGATGCCGGTATTCCGGTGATCATCGTGGACCGGAAGGTAGATGTGGAGGACGACAGCCTCTTTACCTGCTTCGTCGGATCGGATTTCGAGCTGGAAGGCCTGAAGATGGCGGAGTGGCTGAATTCCTTCTCTGTCAGTAAGGGGATTGCACCGGAGGATCTGCATATTGTAAATATTCAGGGAAATATTGGAGCCTCCGCCCAGATCGGACGGACCAGAGGCCTGGAGCAGGGCGTGGCCAAATACGGCTGGGACCTGTTAGACCAGGTATCGGGAGAATTCACCCAGGCAAAGGGAAAGGAAGTCATGGAGGCTTTCCTGAAAAAATATGATAATATCAATGTCGTCTATTGCGAAAATGACAATGAGGCCTTCGGCGCCATGGAAGCGATCCGGGCAGCGGGGAAAAAGGTCGGCAGTGATCTGGCGGCGGGAGATATCATGATATTGTCTTTCGACGGCGTCAGCACGGAATCCATGGACTGTGTCATGAAGGATGAGATCACCTGTATCGGAGAATGCAATCCGCTCCACGGTCCCAGAGTAGAGGCGCTGATCCAAATTCTGGAAGAAGGCAGGACACCGGAGAAGTTCTCTTATGTGGAAGAAGGGCTGTATGCACATGATGACACGGTGACTGCCGTGACAGTGGGAGATAAGACTTACCGGGTGCAGTGTGTGGACAGCGAGATCCGCAATGAAAATGCATATTGATCGGTTTTTGTAACGATCCGGATACTTCTGCAGGGGCCGGATCGTTACTTTTTTTTTAGAGGGGCTAAAGTAATTGAAATTTAGTCCGATAATTATTGTGAAACATAAAAGACATTCGGGAAGGAGGAGTCGATATGCGTATTGAAGCGTATACACAGGTACAGCAGCTGTATCAGTCACAGAAGGTCAGCAGGACACAGAAGACTCAGGCAGCATCACACACGGACAGACTGCAGATCAGCAGCCAGGGAAAAGATTTCCAGACCGCTAAGGCAGCAGTGGCAGCAGCACCTGATATCAGGGAAGAGTTAACGGCTCCCATTAAGGCAAGAATCCAGAACGGTACTTACAGTGTGGATACTGCAAGCTTTGCAGAGAAGCTGCTTCAAAAACAGGAAGAAATGAGGTAGTTCCTTGGCTAGTTTAATGGAGAACCTGATAGAGGTACTGGACAGAGAGAGTACGGAGTACGAAGCTCTGTTACAGTTATCACAACGGAAGACACCGATCATTGCAAGCGGTGATCTTACCGAATTACAAAAGATCACGGACGAGGAGCAGGAGCTGGTCAGCAGAATCCACAATCTGGACAAACAGAGAGCGGAAGTCACTGCGGACATAGCCGATGTATTGAACAGGGATGTTAATGATTTGAAGTTGCCCAATCTGATCACGATGTTGGCCTCACGTCCTGCGGAACAGCAGGCGCTGGCGGATTCCCATGACAGATTGCAGGCAGCGGTCCGGGGACTGAAGCGCATCAACGAGCAGAACAATGAGCTGCTGAACAGCGCACTGGAAATGGTGGAGTTCGAGATGAATCTCCTCCAGGCAGCAAAAGCCGCCCCCGAGACAGGCAATTATAATCGTGGAGCCTACAATGCAGGCGAGACCATCGGTGTAGCAGACCATGGATTTGACGCGAAGCAGTAGGACCAAATCCGATACAGAGGTGAGAGTTCATGCCATTAATGGGTAGTTTATATATAGGGTCGTCCGGATTACAGACAAGTCAGAATGCGCTGAACACCACAGCGCATAATCTTTCTAATGTGGACACCACAGGCTATACCAGACAACAGGTACAGCAATCTAACAGAGCTTA
>CAKRRS010000099.1 GCA_934394665.1 uncultured Acetatifactor sp.
TCTACGCCGTACTGGGTACGATAGATTGCTTCTACGTTACCTAACTGACCCATGAACATTGCGTAGCTGATCTTGCCATCGCCATTCAGATCAATAGCATCGAAGTTATCTACTACATACTGACCTACCAGCTTACCCTGCATATGACCTGCTTCGGGAGCATCGGTTCCAACGAATGCACACTTGTCATAGCTGCCTAATACCTTACCTTCATCCTCATCGGATTCTACCGCACGGTTGAAGAAGATTACAGGGATTCCTGCTGCGCTTGCCTTGTCAACGATGGCCTGGGAAGCGTCTACGGAACCGGATGTTACGATGTTGACGATCAGAAGGTTGGTACCCTGTGCAATAGCGGTATCGATCTGCTCGTTCTGGGTGGTCTGGTTACTGTTGCCGTCATAATTCTGGAACTTGATGCCTGCTTCGGTAAGCGCATTATCCAGTGCAGTACGCACGCTGGAGATGTATGTATCACTGTAGGTGTAATAGAATACTCCTACATTCAACTCTCCCTTTCCTCCGCCGCTCTTTCCGCACGCTACGAGGCTGAGCATCATAATGCCGACCAACAGTAGTGACATGAACTTTTTCATATGAAATACCTCCTTGTTTTGATGAAAATGTGTGTGTTTCATCTCTTGATGAAGTAATTATATGGCATCTTGTACAAAAAGGATATGCAAAATCTTACTCAGAGGGTAAGATTTTATACTATTCTGTACACATTTCGTTCATGTTTTGTACATATTTTTACGTTTTGTTTGATCCCATCATATTTTTTTGTACATGGAATGCCCAAACCGCACAAAAGGGATACGTATATTTCCTAATATCCTTCTTCTTCAAAAGAGAACAATATCTTCTGGCTTTCCCGCTCGTACATGTTCTCTCTGGTCACGATGGTGGTAGCCGTATCTATCACGCTGGGTCCGCCGGTCTGTCCATTTAGCAGGTTCGCCGCAGTCTCCACCCCAAGATATCCCATCGCATAGGGGTTCTGCACGATCAGCGCATCCACCTCCCCGGTCTCCAACATTCCCACAGAGACCACATTGGAATCAAATGCCACTACCTGCGTCCGGTCTCCCCGGTCCAGATCCCGGATTGCCCAACCCACACCGAGACTGGTCCATTCGTTAAAGGTCACCACCACATTGATTCTGGGATCCGACAAAAGCATCTCCTTAGCTCCCACTCTGGCATCTTCTGTGGCAGACAGGACATTGATGGTAGTAATATCCTTTACTCTCGGATCCTGCTCCACTGTCTGGCGGAATCCCAGTTCTCGCTGCTGTCCGTTGGCGGAGTTCACATCATAATTCACGATACCGATATATAATTCGTCCTCCTCCACCGCCAGAGCCGCTTCCGCTGCCTGTACTCCCGCCTGCAGATTATTCGTTCCGATGCGGCAGCTTACCATGCTGCTGTTGACATCACTATCTATAACGACGATCTTAATTCCTCTCTGGGCTGCCTGATCTATAATTTCCGCATTGGCATTGTAGTCCACCGCCGAGAATACGATCACATCCACCCCGTCCTCCATGACCTGCCGCACCATTTCGTTCTGTGTCTCATAATCTTCTTCCGATTCCGGACCGTTAAAGGTCACATTCAGATTATATTCCGTAGCCGCTGCCCGGGCACCGGCAAAAACACTTTTCCAGAAGGCGCTCTTCGTGGATTTTACAATGAACGCCACCCGGTTCTTTCCCGTCTCCGGTTCTTTTCCACAGCCGCTCATCCCCGTAAACAGCAGGATTCCCATAAGCAACAGAGACAGTATTTTTTTCATTTTGTATTTTCTCATACCTTCTCCCATCCTGCCGCTGCATTTTCTTCCACCTTCGGCATCCGTATGATTACGGTGGTTCCTTCGTCCAGTTCGCTTTCGATAGAGATCCCATACTCTTTTCCGAAGTAAATCTTGATCCTGTCGTTGACATTCTTGATGCCGATGCCGGAATTATCTCCCGGCTCTTTGTGAAGGATCGACCGGCACTGCTCCTCGGACATGCCGACACCGTTATCCTCCACGCGGAAAATCACATCCTCACCCTCACTGTAGATTCGGATCTGAATATGTCCCTCATCCACCATCCGGTCCAATCCATGATAAATGGCGTTTTCAATAATCGGTTGTAACGTGATCTTATTACAATAATATCTCAGGCATTCTTCCTCTATCTGAAAATCATAAGAAAACTGATTTTTATAACGGAAATTCTGTATCTTTAAGTAACTCCCGGCATGTTCCACTTCTTTTTCAATGGTGATCAACTCATGTCCCTTACTGATGCTGATACGGAACAGTTTTGCCAATGCATTGACCATCTCCACGGCATCCCGGCACCGTTCTTCTTCACATAACCAGCCGATGGCATCCAGCGTGTTGTATAAAAAATGAGGGTTGATCTGCGCCTGCAACGCTTTCAGTTCTGTTTTTCGCAGGGAGATCTCCTCCTGGCGTACCTGCTTCATCAGATTCTGTATTTTGCCCACCATATGCTCATAGGACTGCGACAGTGCTTCTATCTCCGTAGTCCCTTCCACAGGCCGGTAGACATATCCAGCGGCATCTTTTTCAAATTCCTGCATGGCGCGAATCAGACGCTGTATCGGTTTGGTCACCAGTCTTGACACCAGAAAGCTCACGATCATTGTCAGTCCCATGATAATCGTAAGCATAACACAGATATTACCCAGAAGTTCCATTTCCTTCGCTGTAACCATCTCGCTGATATAACTGACACCCACAACTTTCCAGTCACAATTGTCCAGGGAACGGACACTCCAGATCAGTTCATCCGTTTCAAACGAACCGTCACTGCTTAAATCAAAGTGCTCCGCAGATTCTGTTTTCAGTCCGGAATACAGTAATTGCTGCTGCGGATGATATATGATTTCTCCATTGCTGTCTGCAATAAAGCAATAACCATGCTGCCCGATTCCGACATTATCCACATAATCCGATATTTTGGAAAAACGGATGTCAATCACGACACGAACCTTCCGGCCATCTGCACCGGTGATCTCCTGAAGCACCGATACCACCCACGGATAATAATCCTGTAGCAGAGATTCCACATGAGGCTCCGATAAATACAGCACTCCCGACCTGTAAGAATCCAGCGAAATATATGATAAATCCTTCAGGTAATGTTCTTTCAGTTCATGTGTTCCCGTATGAGAATCCAACAATTCTCCCCGGTCATTGTAAATGTAGATCGCCACAAGATCCGACCGGACACTGCACAACATCTCCATCGTCTGTTCTGTCTCCCGGCCGTTCTCTGTCAGCTTCTGTTCAATCAGGCTCATGATCTCCTGCATATCCCCAATATAATTGGAAATTGCGTTGGAAGCCTGTACGACGGCCTGCTCGCTGCTGGTCTTCGCCGCCTGTTTCATACTGGATACATATAATGACAAAAAGAAAAAGGTAGACCACAGTAAAAAAAGTGTAACCAGTCCGACCACCAGTGTCGCTATGATAAAAGAAAGCGAGGCTTTGCGTTTCTTCATAATTTATTCTTTCTCCTGTCGCATGGCATTGGGTGATATTCCACAGTATTTCTTAAAACAGTAGCTGAAATAGTGTTGGTCACTGTATCCACAGCGTTCGGCAATTTCCCGCATTTTCATAGAACTGCCGAGCACCAGCTCCCTTGCTGTCTCAATTCGTTTCTTCGTAAGCAGATCCACAAAGCTCGCACCGGTCTCTTTTTTGATCAGTGCACTGAGATAATTGGGACTTACATGAATGCTGTTACTGACACCCACCAGTGACAAAGACTGATCCACATAGTCCCTTTCGATGATCTGCATTGCTTTCTCGCACAGGATCTGGCTGCTCTTTTTCTTGCCGGCATTGACCAGTTCCCAGACTTCCAGACATAATGCTATAAATCTTTCCCTGGACTCCCACACAGGTCCCTCCAGCATGGCAAAACGCTGTAGCAGAGCACTATCATCAGTTACCGTATAAGCGATCCGGATAAGTGCCGATGACATCCGGAATATTATGAATTTGCATTTCAGCTGGGCATCCTGCTCTGTTTCCATCTTTTCGAAGATATCCTTCAGATAAGTTTCCAGTTTCTCCCTGGAACCTCCCCTGATCAGATTTTCCATCTGCGCAACATATTCGGAAGCCTGCTCCATATCCATGGAATTATCACGTTCTTCGTCCGCAATATAATGAATGCTGCTTTCCCCCTGTTTACAATACCCCAGAGCACTCATGGCTCCTCTGTAAGCTTCGTGACATTCTCCCAGACGTTCCCTGATACGGCTGACGCCGATATGACAATGCATTTTCAGGATTCGTTCCGCACTTTGCACCATTTCTCCCACGGCAATATGAAGATACCGGTCAAAGGTCGCCATTGTGGCAGCCAGCACGGTAATGATCCTTCCATCCATGGCAAAACTATAATGCTTCATGTATTTCTGCAAAATCATATCCACGGAATGAACCAGTTCCGGTCTCGTCTGATTTCTTCCCTCTTCATCCTCCACCGTAAAAGCCATCACTGCGTATTGAAAGGAATTATTACGGTCTTTCAGAAAGCCATTTTGAATCGCCTGTTCTATCAGCTGTTTCTCCCGTTCCTCACTGTCAAAATTCACATAATCATCCAATAAAAGCGGCAGGAAAAATTGCTGAAGGTTCGGATTTACATAATTTCTCGCATCAAACTCCGCAAATATCCCATCGATCTTAACTTTGATCTTCTTCAATTCTTCTGTTAGATCTTCCATCGTGATCGGCTTCAGCATATAGCTGATAATATTATACTGAATGGCCTGCTGCGCATAGGAGAATTCATCGAACCCACTTAAAAAAGCAATCTTGGTAGTCGGTCTGACCTCTCTGACCTGTCTGGCCAGTTCGATTCCGGATACAAAAGGCATCCGGATATCCGTAAGCAGCAGATCCGGCTCCATCCGTTCCACAAGTTCCAATGCTTCAATTCCGTTTTCTGCCTCGCCAACGACCCGGAAACCGATGCTCTCCCAATCAATTTTGCGTATGATCGCTCTGCGTAATTCTTCCTCATCGTCCGCAACTACAATCGTATACATAGATGTTCCTCCCAGGTAACGGTTTTTTCCTTTGTTCAAGTCATTTAATAGTATAACAGATTAACGGTTCCGGCACAAACAGAATGTATCCCCACACCGGCGAAAAATCCCGGGGCAGTCAGTATGCTGTCCCGGGATTCTCGTCTCGTTATTCTTTCTTTATTTTAATTACCGCACTCCACACTGATTCTATTGAAGATTCCCATGATTTCTTCGGTATCAAGCTTGCGTTTCTCTTCGCCGGACTTATCAAGGATAGCTTCGCCTTCATGCATCATAATGAGGCGGTTGCCGTACTCTACGGCGTAGCGCAGGTTGTGGGTTACCATAATGGTGGTAACTTTCTTCTCTTTCACCACCTGGTCGGTGAGCTGCATAATGATTTCCGCGGTCTTGGGATCCAGCGCCGCGGTATGCTCATCGAGGATCAGGAAATCGATCGGCGTCATCGTCGCCATGAGAAGGGCCAGTGCCTGCCTCTGTCCTCCGGAGAGGGCGCTGACCTGCACTCCCATCTTGTCTTCCAGTCCCAGATTTAAGGGGCGCAGCATTTCACGATACTCTTCCAGCTTTGCCTTATTTACGCCACGTCCAAGATTATAAGGCTTGCCCTTATTTTCCGCAATGGACATATTCTCCAGAATCGTCATGCCGGGGCAGGTTCCTTTGGACGGATCCTGATAGACTCTGCCGATGCGGCGCTGACGAATATAATCCTTCTGTCTGGTGATGTCTTCCCCACCGACCAGAATCTTGCCGCTGTCCACGGCAATGCTTCCGCAGATGATATTCAACATGGAAGTCTTGCCGGAGCCGTTGCTTCCCACTACGGATACGAACTCACCGTCTTCTACCGTAAGGTTGAAATCCTTGAACAGGCACAGTTCATTGACAGAACCGGGATTGTAATTTTTATTGATATTTACAAGCTCTAGCATGTCTTCACCTTCTTTCTGTCCATACTGATCACGAGGATGATCAGGAACAGGACGGCTGTGATCAGCTTGATGGCGTTTGGATTGATGCCTGCAAACATGGCAAGCGCAACACAAGCCTTATACAAAATGGATCCCACGATAACACTGCTGGTCACCCGGAAAAATGTCACTTTCTTAAATAAACTGGTGCCGATAATCACGCTCGCCAGACCGATGACTACCGCGCCGGTTCCGATTGAGATCTCGAAGCTTCTCTGCTGCTGTGCATAGATGCATCCGCTCAAGGATACCAGACCATTGGCAATCGACAATCCCACGATCTTCACCAGGCCTTTGTCCACACCCAGGCTGGTAACGATGGTATCATTATCACCTACCGCACGAAGCAGGAATCCTGATTTGGTGCTCATGTACCAGTCTAACAAATACTTCGCAACCATGGTAATCAGGAAAATGATGATCATATTCTTGAAATTTACCAGAAAAGACGGGGTAATGCTGTCCACGAAGCTGTTATTGAAAATATTTTCCTTATCAAAAATAGCCACATAACCGGAGCCTGCCACCCATAAGTTAATGGTATACAGTCCGGTCATCATAATGATACCGGAGAGCAGATCTCTTACTTTTAATTTCACATGGATCAGTCCGGTGCAGATGCCGACCAGGGCTCCACCGAGGAATGCGACCGGTAAAGTCAGAATCGCAGGTACACCGAATCCGTTGATCAGACGCACTGTGATGGCAGCCCCAAAGGGGAAGCTGCCATCTACCGTAAGATCCGGGAAATCCAATATTTTATAGGTAATGTAGACACCCAGTGCCAGGATGCCGTAGATCATTCCTTGTTCCAGTACGCTTAATAATAATGCCATAGGATATTACGCTCCATATCTTAAAAATTATATTACTGATTACTTACCACGATCTCATCAAAGCTCTCATAAGCATCGGTCTTGTAGTTCTCGGGAAGCTCCAGATTGATTTTCTCTGCTGCGGCGAAGTTCACATACAGGCTGGGCTCAGAGATTACTTCAAAGTTCATGTCGGAAGCTTTTGCTTCCCCTTTCAGCACCTGTGCTGCCATCTTACCGGTCTGCTTGCCCAGCTCAATGTATTCCAGACCCATGGAAGCTACACAGCCTGCTTTTACCTGTTCCACTTCAGAACCGAATACGGGGATGCCTGCCTTATTGGCTTCAGCGAGTACAGTCTGCAGAGCACTTACTACCGTGTTGTCTGTCAGGTTGGTGATGCAGTCTACTTTGGAAGCGATGTCAGCTGCTGCCAGAGCTACCTCGCTCATTGCGGTAACGCCGCTGTCTACGATCCCGAATCCGTAATTGCCTGCCAGCTCCTTGTACTCTGCAATAGTACTGATGGAGTTTGCCTCGCTGGTGGTGTAGATGATACCGATAGTCTTCGCTTCGGGAAGAACCTCACGGATCATTTTGAGCTGTGCATCTACTGCCAGAGCATCGGAAGTACCTGTGATATTGCCTACGGGCGTACCGTCCTCATTTGCCAGTCCTGCTTCCACGGGATCGGATACTGCGGTGTAGATCACTGGAATGTCTGTATTCATCGTTGCGTTGTATGCTGCCATGGCGCAGGGTGTTGCGATGGCGCAGATCATATCTACTTTCTTACTGACGAAGTTGCTTGCGGTCATAGCGGAGGTTCCGTTGTCTGCCTGTGCATTGACATATTCAATGGTCAGGTTCTCTCCCTCTACGATGCCTTCCTCTGCCAGTCCCTGGATAAATCCTTCACGACAGTTGTCCAGGGAACCGTGTACGGCGTACTGCATAATACCGATGGTGTAATTGTCCTTGTCTGCTGTGCTGCCACATCCGGTGAGCGCTCCCATTGCCATCATTGCGGTAAGTACTACTGCCAAAATTCTCTTCTTCATAATCTTATTCCTCTCTTTCTGCGCATCCGCGCCTGTGAAATTAGTTTTCTCATAAGATTACTGAACCTTTCGCAACAAAAAACCGCCTCAAATGTATATTGCTATACACTTGAGACGGTAATAAGCTCTTGCTCATCATCGTGGTGCCACTCAATTTGACATGTCTGCTCTTAAGACTCTGTCCACTTTACTCTGGATACCATCATATCCATCGGCTTGATAACGGGTCCGAATCCCGCTGACGCCTAAAACTGATCTGTTCTCGGGCCAGCCTCGGAAGTCCATTCGGCGAAAGTTCCTTTACCGTGATCCCACCACCCACGGCTCTCTGTAAAATTCCCTAAGGCTTACTACTCTTCCTCACAGGTTTGGTAAACTTATGAATGTTGTTTATGTGTCT
>CAKRRS010000100.1 GCA_934394665.1 uncultured Acetatifactor sp.
GCTCTCTGTAAAATTCCCTAAGGCTTACTACTCTTCCTCACAGGTTTGGTAAACTTATGAATGTTGTTTATGTGTCTTAGAATAATCTCAATTCTTTCATTTGTCAATACTATTTTTTTGAAAATTTAAAACTATTCCGCTGTCTCAGGTAGTGTTATCACTACCTTGAACAGATCCCCGTCCGTAACGATCTCCATACTGCCGTGCTGTAATTCCGTCAGGCTCTTGGCAATGGATAATCCCAGTCCGTTTCCTTCCATGTGGCGGGATTTGTCGCCCCTGGTGAACCGCTCTTCCAGTTCTTCCGGCGACATTTCAAGCGGAAATGCCGACATATTCCTGAAAATCACATTCACATTCTGCCCGTCATGCTCCACATTCAGATAGACGCGGCTGTCCGGTTGGGCATATTTGTAAATATTGTTGAAGAGATTGTCAAATACTCTCCACAGGTGTCTGCCGTCCGCCATGACCTTCACGGTCTCTTCCGGCTGCCGCACAATGGTATCCAGGGCTTTTTCCGAGAAACGCTGCTCATATTCGCCTACCGCCTGTGACAGCAATACCGATACGTCACATATTTCCGGATGCACTTCCAGATTTCCTGTGGTAGCTTTCGAAGCCTCCAGCAGATCATCCAACAGCTTCTTCAGCTTTTTCGACTGTCGCAGTAATACTTCCGCATACTCTGAAATGCGTTGTTCTTTCGCATCATCCATTTCTACTTCGTCCGGTGCCACTTCTTTTCCGATCAGATCCGCATAATTGATAATCGAAGTTAACGGTGTCTTGATGTCATGGGAGACATTCGTGATCAGCTCTGTCTTCAGATGTTCACTCTTCATTCTCTGCTCCACAGCGGCAGAGATGCCCTCGCCGATACGGTTCAGATTCTCCCCGTGTTCCTTGAAATCCAGGATCATGTGTGAAGTATCCAGATGGTAGTTCAGATCTCCCTCTGCCAGCGCCTCACTGCCTTCCTGCAGATTCTTACACAGGATCGCCGCAAATGTCACCGCCACGCACAGGATCACCTTCTCCAGTCCCCAGAAAAAGAGCAGTATACCCGAATAGCGGTAAAAAGCGATCAGCCCTAAAAATTCCACCAGACATACGACCAGGCAGAGTAATACCGTTCTCCATACCATAGGCGTTCCACGGAGCAATGTTTTCAGGCCGCGGAACAGTCCTTTACAGATCCTTGTGAAGAGCCGCAGTACTTTATAAACGAGTGTATTCTGCCACCAGTTCCCCAGCTTCAGTCTCGTCGCCACTTCCATGCAGTAGATGGTGCACCACACCACTTCCAGAGAGAAAATGACCAGCAGCATGATCAGTTCCAACACATTCGTCAGATTTATTCCGATCCACCCCACACCGATGTACAATCCGATAAAGGCTCCGATCAGAACGATCACTGTGTACAGATCCAGCTGAATCTCATTCATCACACTGGGAACGATACCTTCCCTGCCGTTCTTATGACCGGCACTGCACAACAGGAAGATAAAGCACAACAGTGCCAGCACGCATGCCACACCGCAGACCACAGGGATCACATTGCGATAGTCATAAAATGACTCTGCATGACGATAAATCAGGGCATAATCGTCTTCTTTGGACAGTGCCGGATTCACGGTAATCGTCACTACGATACGGAGATTACGTTCTGCCAGGGTCTTCTCCTGATTTTCTTCCTCCAGCCAACCTGTATCTGTCAGGGCATCTTTGATCATCCATTTCGCATATTTTTCCGCTCTGTCAATAGGAACATAGGTCTCCCCATTAACATTCATCATCTCTCCAAGATTCAGATAACGCTCCAGATTTCCCGTGGTCAATGCTTCTAACTCTTGCTGACTGGTCTCCGACTGCTCTGTGGCAATGGACAATTCCCCACTGTCTGCTGTCTCTGTCATATCATCGGAATAGGTATCGCTTATACTTTCGGAGGATGTGCTGCCGCGTTGTATGTGAGTCCCCGGTCTCTGAGACTCCAGCGTGTAGGTCAGATGATTGGTCAGATCCTGATAATCCGCATTCGTCCATTTGTCCAGGAACTCCTCCGTATCCGCATCATACGCTTCGACCTTCACCCAGATATTCCGCTGTCTGCAATAGGCTTCCATAGTCTGTTTGCTGTCATCCTCGTACCAGTTTTTCACCTTGTACAGATCTTCACTGACTTTCCGATAATACAGCATATCGTGAACGAAGACTGTTTTGCCGACGGAATAGGCTCCACAATCTGCCAGCATGAGCGTACCGTAGAGTCCTGTCACTCCTACGATGGCAAACGTGATCATTAAAAAAAATGCAAGCACTTTTGCCAGAGTACTGCCGATAAGGCTGTCTCCCTGTTTTACCGATTTTTTCTCAGCCTTTTCTCTCTTCTTCCGTTCCTTTTTGCTCTCTGTTTCCTTGGATTCACTCTGTCCCATTTCTTCCGTACTTTCCGCTTTTTCCCGATCATCCTTTATGGTTATCACAGTTTCGTTCGCGATACTATGCACTTCGTTCCCATTTTTTTCTTCTCTGTTATCCATGCCGGTCTCCTTTCCTCTTGTAACAAGACATTACTGCCCCTGCTTCTCGCACTTGTACCCCTGCCCCCAGACGACCTTCAGGTATCTGGGCTCTGCAGGGTTGATCTCTAATTTTTCCCGCAAATGTCTGATATGTACCGCGACGGTGTTCTCACTGCCGAGAGGCAGATCGTTCCAGATCCTGGTATAGATTTCCTTCGGAGAAAATACCTGACCCGGATTCTGCAATAACAATTTCAAAATATCATACTCCGTAGGAGTCAGTGCCACCGCATCACCATCCAGTGTCACACGTTTCTCCTTGTCATCCAGCTCGATACCACCGACCTTGACCACATCCGGGCGGACACTGCCACCGCCTAACTGCATATAGCGGCGCAGCTGTGATTTCACTCTGGCGGATACTTCGATGGGGTTAAAAGGCTTCGTGATATAATCATCTGCTCCTACCGTAAGACCCAGTACCTTATCGGAATCCTCGCCTTTGGCCGTAAGCAGGATTACCGGTACATTGCTCTTCTCCCGGATCTTAAGCATCGCCTGGATGCCGTCCATCTTCGGCATCATGATGTCCATGAGTACCAGATGTACTTCCTGTGTCTCCACCGCATGCACGGCTTCCTCCCCGTCGAATGCCTCCAGAAAATGATAATTGGTGTCATTTAAGTATATCTTTAACGCATTTACGATATCCTTCTCATCATCACAGATCAATATATTGTACATACTCTCCCTCATTTCCGTGCCTGCGCTGCCGCGCGGCACATCCTGCGCAAGTTCTTTTTTCTTACGCTTTGTTCTCCTTAACCCTCTGCTTTCCTTGCAAGTAATCGTGCAGACGTTTTGGAATGATTTTATTGTATCAGAATACCGATTAATAAAAAACAGGAAAAACCTTTAAGACTTTATTAAGAATGCTCTGTAAAGCTTGTTCCATCTGCTTGGAATTACAGTATATTGACATTTTCCATGAAAATAGATATGTTACTAATAAAGAAGCTATTTTCATGCACGTTTCGGACGTTAGTCAAAGGACTTGATGCATCAGGGGCACCAGGCACATGATAGGCTTCTTTTTTGTGCAAGTAAAAGCCGATACCGGACCAACCGATATCGACTTTTATCATCTTTTATATTTCTTCCGCATTATTTATTTTTCTTATCAGAATGCTCCTTCAGTTCCTCCAGAGCCTCCTTGAACTTCTCGGAACTCATGGTCGGGTTGGAGCGGATCATATTCCGCTGGAAGAAATCGCGCAGGCTGCTGACATTTTCTCTGTCTGCCACGCTTCTGGTGTATTTCTGTTTCAATTCCATCACTTCGTTCTTCACGCTTTCCAGATACGCACTGGGCGACTTCTGAGCGGAAGTGCGGATACTTTCCAGTTTGCCCTCAATACTGGACTTCAGATCATCTACCTTCGTAGTAAGTCCTTCGGTAAATCCTTCCTTCTTCTGTGCAAGGCTTTCGCTGAAGCCTTCCTTACGGTTCTCCAGATCTTCACTGGTCACAGCAATGATAACGTCCAGACGCTTTTGGATACGGAGCATATCTTCTTTTGCTTTCTCCATCTTCTCCAGTACGTCCCGCAGATCCAGGGCTGCCTTGAAGGACAATGCAAAATCTGCACCGATCAATGCAGTTAACACCAGGGTGACCAGAGTCAGGATATTGTCCGGAATTGACAGCACCAGATGCTCTATCGGCTTATGTATGAACTCTGTCATCAGGATCGTCAGAAAGCCCCACGCCAGCGAGGATCCCAGACAGATATGCCCCTGGAAATTAAATCTGTTCTTGGAATAATCCCAGTATCTTACCTTGAACAGCGCTTCCATCGTCACGCCGGTGACATATTCCAGGATCGTTGCTCCAATACATCCGGCAATATAGACCAGGATCAGATTGTCCCGAAACGGCATGGACACCACCAGCATCATGATGGCACCACTTCCGTATAATGGCAAAAACGGTCCGCGGCAGAATCCACGATTCACCAGTTTTTTACTTTTCAGGGATACATAGGTGGATTCGAAACACCATCCGAAAAAGCAATAAAAATAAAAGAAAAATAACCATTGAATCGCAGTATAATGATACACTGTGTGCCTCCCTCAATTCTTCATTTTAATCCTCACTTCTGCGCACGTCCTTTGCGCATAACGAGTTTGTGTCAAGTGTGCGTAGACACAAATCTCGTTATCCTACGGATACACTTCCGTCTCTATGGCAAGCCTGCCCTTTCTCGTGGCATGGGGTTCTCCGCTGATCCGGAATTTCCCGTAACCTCTCGCGTTCACCACATCACCCTGTTCCAGAGATTTGGAATTGTTCTCACATAGCCTGCCGTTCACGTACACTTTTCCTGCCCGGAACAGCTCCAGGCAATCACTTCTGGATTTATTATATACCTTGGATATGACAGCGTCAACACGGGGGCTGGCCACCTGGATCACCTGTTTCACCGGCTCTTCCTCCGGCACTTCATTCGCAGCATCCACCACGTCACATTTCACATGGGTGTGTTTGATTTGCCCCAGATTTTCACAGATAAACGCAGCGATCGTGTCCTGGCAGAACAGAAAGGCTTCTCCCTCGCCCGGCAGGATATCACCGATCGTGCTGCGCTCGATGCCCAGATTCATCAGCGCTCCCAGGTAATCTCTGTGGGACAGTTTGTCTGCAAACTTGGCAGAAAGCGGCCGGATCCGGATACAGCCGATCGGAAAAGGCTGTTCATATCCCAGTTCCGCCTCGCTGCCGAATCGCAGCATCTTCCGTTCCGCCTGCTCTCTGCCGCCGTATAAGGTGATCCCCACGTAGCTTACTTCGCGTTCCACCTGCCACAGCGCATCCTGCTCCGCCAGCCCTAAAAATCCGGTAAAGGTATACTGGTTCTGGCTGTAGGATTTCTCCGCCAGATCACGGATCCTGTTTTTTAATTGTTGTATTTCTTTTTCGTTTTCTAAAGACATCCTCTTGCAACCTTTATCTTACGTCTTTTGTCTATCCATTGCCGTCATTACTGCAGCGCCCATTGTTATCTCGTATTTACCGAAATATTATCATATATCACCCCAGTGCCACATCCAGCATCATCATCAGCGCGAACCCGACCGCAAACGCAATCGTTCCCAGATTGGAATGCTCTCCTTCACTGGCTTCCGGAATCAGTTCCTCCACGACCACATAGATCATGGCACCTGCTGCAAATGCCAGCATATACGGTAAGATTGGTGTCACAACGCTTGCCAGTGCGATCGCCAGGATCGCTCCTACCGGTTCCACTGCTCCCGACAACACACCTAACGCAAAGGATTTGCTTCTCTTATTGCCTTCACTGCGAAGCGGCAGGGAAATAATCGCACCCTCCGGAAAATTCTGGATGGCGATACCGATAGCCAGCGTCAGTGCACCTGCCATAGTCACCGTTCCTTCCCCACTTAAAACGCCTGCGAAAATTGCGCCGCAGGCAGCTCCTTCCGGAAAATTATGAATCGTGACCGCAAGCATCAGCATTGCGGTACGGTTCAGACTGCTCTTATGCCCCTCCGGCGCGTCACTGCCCACATGCAGATGCGGCACCAGGCTATCAATGAACAACAAAAAAACAATACCGATCAGAAACCCTGTCACTGCCGGAAGAAATGCAAGTTTTCCCATCTCTTCGCACATATTCATGGCCGGGATCAGTAAAGACCACACCGAAGCCGCCACCATAACACCGGCAGCGAATCCGGTAAATATTCTCTGAATATTGCCGCCGATCTGCTTTTTCAGGAAAAAGACGCAGGCTGCCCCTGCGCTCGTTCCCAGAAACGGAATCAGAAGTCCGGCTGCAATACTGAAATTCACAGAACTCATGAACCACTCTCCTTTCTGAATTTATTTTATGTATCTTAACTTAAATTGTTCCTTTTTATCCTATACAGAATCATATCCGTTTCTCCTGTCCGGGAACAGGAACATGTGGCAATACAACTTGCAAAATACCGGCAGAAACCTGACATGCTACTAGAATCCGGCCAGATCATTTCCCAGCACGGCATACATGAGGAAATTCACGCCACACACCAGATGGTACAGGAATACCGCGATTTCACCGATTACGAAAATCACTTTCCAGCCTCTGCACCATTCCCTGATATTCTGCGCCATCACGATCAGTGTCATCAGGAATACGAAAAACATGCCGTGCATGTATCCCCACGAAAAATTGGCATGCATCATACGGAAGCCTTTTTCGTAAAAGGTTAAAAACATTGCCGTACCGCACAAATAATTCAACCAGGCAAATAGGTAATATTTGTTCTGCCGGATCGTCTTAAAATCAAATACCAGATTCAATGCCAGCACACCGATTGGCAATGCCATTCCCATGAGAATGCTCAAAGGGATACTCTTGGAATAATTGCTCCATACTTTGGCAAAACCAATGGCAATTCCTGTCTCCTCTCCCATGGCATTCGTCCCGGTAAAGATTCCGGAAAACTGATACAACAGGGCAATCCCCGTGGGGAGCATGGTCAGGCAGAGGCTGAACGCATTGCGGAAGCTTTTCCCGTGGCTTACAATCAGCTGTACTAACAGAATCACTGCAATCAGCGGAACCACCACCATGGTGTAACTGGGTTTTGTCATAGTCGTAAGCAACAGGCTTCCTGCGAACAGCGCACAACTCTTCCACGGAAAACCTTTATTCCAGGGGAAGACTTTTGGGTAGCTTTGGTACTCCGACAATACCTTTCCCGTTTCAAAAAAGCAGATTACAGCAAACGGTCTGGTTGCCAGATAAGTCGCATTCCAGAATGGATTCGGCGTATAGATGCCCATGCAGCGATACGCATAATCAAATCCGAAAAACGCCGTATTTTTCGGGGAATACAGATTTGACAGCAAAAACAGGGCAAACACAAGGAATGTCACAGCAATATCCGTCATGACCTGTCTGCCATGCGTCAGTTCTTCATAATGATTCCGCTTCCGGATCTCACGGTTCATATAATATTTCGTAATGACCACCGCAGCCAGATTGAACAATGCTGTCGTGATCGCCATGGCCGCCGGTGCCCCGATCAGCCAGGCGGAAAGTCTGGCCGTCCAGAACAAAATCGGATACGGGAATTCGTAATTGCCGGAAATACCGGCTACTTTATTTACATAATCCGGCATATCCGACTGAAAATCCGGCACCTGATAACATTCCATCCAAAACAGATACAACATGACCCCGGTATACAAAAACAGCAGGAAAAGAAAGATTACTTTTCCTGCTGTCGTCTCTCGCAGGCCGCTCTTTGTGGGATTCTTTTTCATAGAGCCGATCCTTTCTAGTTAAAACTGATCACGGGATCTTTGGGAGCCTTTGCCTTCTCCACGCTGATTGCATGAAGTACCGGGCCCTCTCCCTTATAGTCTGCAAAATATTCCTTGGCAACCTTCGCTGTCACCTTGACCCACTCTTTCTGCTTCAGCGCCTTTGTTCCCGCGAACTCGCAGGCATATCCTAAAAATGCCATATCCTCCGCGCAACAGGTCATCGCCATACGTCCCGGTACGAAATAGCCGTCGGGATATTCCTCAGGCTTCAATACCATGGCCAGAAACTGGATATTTTTCCCCTCATACCGCTCCAGATGATCCATGGAGTCCAGATACCAGATGCCGTAGCCCTGGTTGTCCAGCACGATGGGATCCTGATTCAGATCGTAAGGCAGATCCTCCTC
>CAKRRS010000101.1 GCA_934394665.1 uncultured Acetatifactor sp.
AGATACAATTTTCTTCACTAACTCTCAATTTACAACACCTTGGATCCGTTCACGGTCAGCTTAAAGGATGCCTCCAGCACTTCCGCTGCACGCTTACACATCATCATACGTCCAAGGAATATCTCAAAATACTCATACATGCTGCAGATCTTCGGATCAATCTGCAGATTCAGTGAAATCACTCTCTTCTCCACATTGATCTTAAGCTTTGTATCCGTAACCGCATAATTGACGCGGTCATGTTTATCGAAGGTTGCCTTATTCTTCTCCCGGACTCTGCTCCTGCGGACATCGGTCTTATCTGCAATGATCAGCGCCGCTGAGATGGGATCTGTGGCACCTCCTGTAGATTCATCATGCAGTCCGATAGCGGACACGATCTGCACCCGGTCCTCCAGGGACAGGTCTGTCTTCTTCAGAATATCATTTGCAAGCAACGCCCCATACTCCGCATGGTGGCTGCGGTTCACCGCATTTCCAATATCGTGCATGAATCCGGCGATCTTCACAAGTTCAATATCTTTTTCCGGATAGCCGAATTTTTTCAGAATCTCCGCTGCCCGCTCTGCCACCAGTCCCGAATGCGCCTCCGAATGATCGGTGAATCCCATGGCACCCAAATTCGCATTTCCTTTTTTAATAAATGTCAGTACTTCTTCATTTTTTCTGATTTCACTATATGTCATTCTTCTACGTCTTTCCTTCCATCCTGTGTTAATTCCTGTGTTTTTATATACATCTTATTTCGTGTTCATTGTACTATCTGCTCACAAATTCGTGCCAGGATACTCTACATCCTGTTTCGCAGTTGCTTTTTCTCCAAGGCGCATTCTATATTACCAAAACCATTTCAGCAACACTATCCTGGGCGGGTAAACAACATGTAATATCTGTGTAAACAAGCCGGATATAAGCTGACAGCTATTCACATTTTCTTCTTTTCAGTTTTCACCGGTAGGAGTATAATAAAACACAGAAAATATTTGGAGATTTTGTTCCAGAGAGGAGACCACAATGAAATTAAAAGAATTACAGGATGCTATGATTGCTGCCATGAAGGCAAAGGATAAATTCAGAAAGGATGCCATCTCCGCACTGGTATCCGCTGTAAAGAAAAAAGGAATCGACAACGGCTGCCGTGACAACATTCCCGATGAGATGGCCAACGAAGCCATCTTAAAAGAGATCAAATCCGTGAAGGAGCAGATCGATACCTGCCCCGCAGACCGTACCGAGCTGCTGGAAGAATACAAAAAGCGCTATGAGATCATGAGCGAGTTTGCCCCCAAGATGCTCTCCGCTGAGGAAGTCAAGGCAATTCTGGCAGAGAAATTCGCAGATGTTCTGGCTACGAAAAATAAGGGCCAGATCATGAAGGCTGTTATGGGCGAACTGAAGGGCAAGGCTGACGGCAAGGTCATCAATCAGGTCGTTGCTGAGCTGACCAAATAATATGTGCGGTGCATTATCAGCGATTTTGAAATCCATCAACAAACGGCTTCCGGAGGATCTCCGAAAGCCGCTTGTTATCTAAAGCATTATTCCACTACTACCGTACCGTCTTCTTTTACGGTAATATTCATGTCATCCTTCACATATTCCAGGAACTCTTCCCCCAGACTGTCAATGACAGGCATCTGCACATTGTCAAGCCACACATCTGCCAGGATTGCTCCGGCTGCTGCCAGGGAATCAATGGGTTCGGAAAACAGCATACATGCCGGCTGTCTATTCATGGAGCAGGCACAGTAAAGTACCAGTCCGCCAGTGGTAGATCCTATGGTCGTCGGCAGGCACAGGGCTTTGCCCGCCATCTGTTTACCATAGAGGTCGGGATTATTCTGATCTCCGCAGGTTGCTTTTTTATCGCCGAACTGCAATGCCTTCTGCAAAGATGCCAGTGTGTTCAGACCCCCGTGAGATACCAGTGCCTTGGCTGTTACAGTTCCGGAGGCTACGATTCTTCCTTTAAATTCTTTCATTTGTCCGCTCCTCCCTTCGTGATCTGCTCTAAGATCTCAGCATCGGTATAATATCTTGCGCTGGTATAGGTACGCAGCTTGTTGCTGGAAGTAATGACCGGCATCTTCTCGCTGAGAGGATTATTCATATACATTAACGGGCAGATATAGGAAGTAATGACTCCCGTTGCCTTTAACGTCTCTGCATAAGGGGTCTCCTGAAACTTTTTCAGTACCGCAGGCGCCGCCGTGAATACGGTAGGAATACATACTCTGGTTCTACCGGCTTCTTTCAGGCTCTGAGAGACTTTTTCCGTCCAGTCGATGAGCTGCTGTAAACTCATATGGGGACATCCCATGAAACACAGCTTCGGCTTGGCATCCTTCTTTTTCCAGATCACCGGATAGCTCTCATAGACCCTCTGAAGTTCCGCATCATCTACCACATAGACCTTTGCATCCTCCGTAATCAGATCTTTTCCGTATTTTACAGCCTCCGGAGTGATATTTTCCACATGGTACAGACCTACCGCACCGTTGGAAGCAGTCGCTGCGCCGAAATCCTTCAGATAGGTTTTCGCTGCATCATCCAGTTCACCGCCCAGCCACTTGTCCAGCCCTACGATATAGGGAACATCCGCCATCACTTTCATACCGATGGCAGATCCAAGCAGCTGTGCTTCCGGCTTTTTCGTGGTCTCGATCTTAACGATCCAGGTGGCTTTTCTGCCCTCATCCGTCAACAGACCGAAACGGGGCACATAGCCTACTACCGAGCCCATGAGATCAATGATACCGGAGTTACGATTGCATCTTGCTCCCAATACGGAGTTGGCATAAACCACTGCGGAAGACTCAGACCAGGACAGCACCTCTCCCATGGCCGGTGTATTTCCCACTTCATCCATGTAACAGGTGCAGGTGTAAGCATCCTTTTCCATGATACCCAGCTGTGTCAGCTGTTTCTCGTAGTCATCCTGCTTGGAGTACATGAAATTCTTGAACACAAAATCCTGTAAAAAAGAACTTGGCACATTGGGATCCAGTGGTCTCGGATCGGCAGAAAATTTCTGTTTGGATACATTGCCGGATTCGATCAGCTGATTCATCAGTTCATACACCGGCGCCAGCGCTTTCAATCCGAAAGAGGTTACCAGATGGTTGTATTTACTGGTCACAGGCACCATACTGTCCGCACCGAACAACTCCCCGTAGCGCACCAGCGTCTGCATGACCTTCGCCAGGGTTGCTCCCTGTTTTCCATCATATATTTCCTGTTGTTCTTTTGTTAAGTTCATTGATTTCCCTCCCCTTAAATCTTCATGGCAACTTCATAAGCGCGCCATACGACACTTCGCAGATTGCCTACACCGTCACAGTCACCTACCAGGCTGACATTGCTGCCCTTCGGTGCCAGTGGATTGGGAATGTATCCTGTGGAGCTGATCACACTGTCACAGGGAATCGTGATCTCTTTTCCGGAAGCATCCTTGCATACGATGCTGTCATCCTTTACTTCCTGCAGCGTAGTTTCCAGATATACGGGCACTTTCTTCCAGGCGAACCACTCTCTCAGATAGGAGCTGTTGGCCAGACATACTCCGGTCTGGGCGATGAGATCGTTTTTCATCTCTACGATCACAGGCTGTTTGCCCTGCAGCGCCAGTTCATAAGCAATCTCACAGCCGGTGAGTCCGCCGCCGATGACGGCAACCTTTTCTCCTACGGGAGTACCGGTAAGGTATTCGCATGCCTCAACCATCTTCTCATGACCGGGCACTTTTTTCAGTACTCTGGGCACTGCTCCGGTAGCGATGATCACGGGAGCACCGGCAAACGGGGCGATGCTCTCCACTTTTTCATTGTAATGAATCTCAATTTTCAGATCTGCCATCTGTTTCCGATACCAGGTCAGAAGATCCCGCAGTTTTCCCTTATAGCTTTCTGCACTGGCAGCAATAAAGGTTCCGCCCAGGTGATCTGTCTGCTCGTGAATCACCGGCTCGTGTCCCCGCAGCTTCAGTACTCTGGCAGCCTCCATGCCGCCGATACCGCCACCGATAATATGTACCTTCTTCGGGCTGGTGGTCGGGACGATCTTGTGCTTCTCCCACTGCATGGTCTCGGCATTTACCGCACAGCGTGCCAGATGCAGGGAATCAGATAATGCCTGATCATTGGGAACTCCCTTATAGTGACACATGTTGAAGCAGCCGTTGTGGCACAGAATACAGGGACGGATGTCGTCCTCCTTATCATTCATCAGCTTGGTCACCCATTCCTGGTCTGCCAGGAACTGTCTGGCGAATCCGGCACCATCGATTCTTCCGTCTGCAATAGCAGCAGCCGCCGTCTCCGGATCCATACGTCCGGCACATACCACAGGGATATCCACGAATTTACGGATATGCGCCACATCCTCCAGATTGCAGTTCTCCGGCATATAGATAGGGGGATGTGCCCAGTACCAGGCATCGTAAGTACCGTTATCGCAGTTTAACATATCATAACCGGCATCCTGCAGATACTTCGCTGCTTTTTCGGATTCTGCCATATCACGGCCTGCTTCTGTGAAGCTTTCTCCGGGAAGTGCTCCCTCACGGAAGCCCTTGGTCTTGGATTCCACACTGTACCTAAGAGACACAGGGAAATCCTGTCCGCAGACTTTCTTGATCTCTTTTACGATCTCTACAGCAAAACGATATCTGTTCTCAAAAGATCCACCATATTCATCGGTTCGCTGATTCACATATTTTAAAGTAAACTGATCCAGCAGATAGCCTTCATGTACCGCATGGATCTCCACACCGTCCACACCGGCATCCTTTAATAATTTTGCAGTCTTGCCGAATGCGGTGATGAACTCCTGAATCTCCTCCACAGTCATCTCCCGGGAAGGAACTTTATCTGACCAGCGGTTCGGAGACGGGCTTGGTGCGGCTGTAATCTTGTCGAGATCCATAAAAGGTTTCGCCAGTACCCGCAATGCCTTATTGGTGTACAGGGTCTCCATCATTTCACTGATGGTAAATGATCTGCCGAAACCTGCCGTCAGCTGGACGAACAGCTTTGCTCCTGTCTTGTGGAACTCCGGCATCCACTTTGCCAGATCCTCATACATTTTTTTCTTCTTATATAGCCACTGTCCGTACATGGGATTGTATACCGGCTGACATCCCGGAAGCACCAGACCGCAATTATTTTTCGCTACCTCCAGAATAAATTTCGCACCATCCTTGTCAAAATGGTTCACTTCCATCCATCCCAACAGGTTTGTGCCACCCATGGATGTCAGAACAATGCGGTTCTTAATCTCGCAGTTTCCGATCTTCCACGGCGTAAACAACGGTTCCAACTGTTGTTTCATTGTAACTCCTCCTTTGCCTTCTCTCTTGCTTACCCCATTACACAATCTTATAATAACACATTTTAATAGTATTCCCCTGATAACTCATTCCCTGGAATAAAATTCTTCACCGGTTTCCAGACAAATGCCCTGCATGAACCAGAATGTACTGCTATCCATTTAACGACCGTTCTGCATACGCTTCAAAATTTCAGAACATCATTTCGTTCTTCTCCTGTAAACTTCCCTCATGTTTTGTTGCGTTGTCAACAACTTCTTTATTGTAACAAACATGTTACAGTTTGTCTACTCTGCCTTCCAGAGATCTCCCCATATGGAATCACACAAATTGACACAGTATTCTCTGGAAAACTCCGGATCCTGCGAAACGATCTCATTTTCCTCTGCCAGTTCTTCCGGATAATCCTCCAGAAAATATGTTGTCACACCTTCGGGGCCGGAAGTCACATGACTGACCAGCGGCTGGACTCCATAGTCCGCAATCTCCACTTCGCCGTCTTCCTTCTTTGCGAGAGTCACTTCCGCCATACCGCCTACCATACGGTTAGCAACTCCCTCTCCGGTGCCGGAGGTCCAGTTCACGAAATTTCCCAGTGAATAATACACAAGCATTTCATGGTCACTCTCTTCATCCGTCACCCATTCTATCGGTTCAATGACATGTGGGTGCGTCCCAAGTACCAGGTCCGCTCCGTTTTCGGCAAAAACTTTCGTCCACTTCTCCTGGGAGGCATCGGGTGTCAACTGATATTCCGTGCCCCAGTGGGGACATACTATCGTGAAATCCGCTAATTCCTCTGCTCTCCGGATATCCGCTGCCACCTGTGCCTCATCCAGTAGATCCACCGCATACGGCATGTCGTCCGGAAATGGAATTCCATTCGTGCCGTAGGTATAATTCAGAACCGCAATCTTCATATCCTGCAGGTCTAGGATTACCGGCTCTGCGCCACAGGAAGTGGAAGTATCTGCAGCATCATGAATTCCCAACACTGTAATCTGCGGATAGTTCTCTCTCCAATATTTTGCACAATTTACCAGACCTTTCCGCCCCTTGTCCATGGCATGATTGGTCGCATGACAAATGATATCAAATCCGGCATCTACCAGCGAATCGCACAGACTGAAATCCGCATTGAAACTCGGGTATCCGGTAATACCAAGATCTACTCCGCCGATGATCACCTCCTGATTCACCAAGGCAAGATCTGCTGCAGCAATCTCCTCTTTTGTGTGGGAAAACAGCGAATCATAGTCATAACTTCCGTCCAGCTGCAGACAGCTTTCCTCCACTGGGGTGTGAAGCAGTATATCCCCTACCATGATGATCTTGTACTCCGGTGCGGCTTCCGATGATTGGTCGGTAGATGGCTGGATTGCATCCTGCGATTCTGTTTCTGTTGCTTCTGTTTCTGTTGCTTCTGTTTCTATTGCAATAGTTCCTGTGGTACTGACAAATTTTTCATTTGTTACTGTATTGTCCTCAGACACCATCTCAGTCTTCGCACAGCCGAACAATAAAAAAATGTTCCCTATACAAATATAAAACATGATTGTTTTTCTTAAAGTCAAAAATCTTCTATCTGCCATTTTTCTACCTTTTCACTGTTTTTTCTGTATTTTATTCACTTCTTATATGTCCCATTATAACATACACATTTCTTTTATCAAAAATTGCATTTCAAAATATTATTAACAAATATTATCAGAAGCTGTTCGATTATACGGAATTATTCACATCTTTTTTCAGGCATCTTTTATGTATTAAATATTTGATTGATGAGATTTTCCACACTCATTGTGTTTAGACTGTATTTTTCTGATTCAAATGTATATATAATGTCTCTACCTTGTATGAACCCATTCTTGGAGTAAATGTCTATTTTTTTCATAGCTTTCTGACAATAAATCGGATCTGTCATCATTCCCAAATGCTCCCATAAAATCGTTTTTCGATCTGTTAACCGCAGGCAGGTAAAATCCGGATATATCGTTCCCAATCCCTTTAGGATTACAGGGCATTCATACTTGTATGGGATATTTTTATGGTACAACATATCTGCAATGATCTTTTCTGACTTTGATCTGACTCTTTCCTTTTTTTCTGTGTAGATTTCTGCCTGTCCTTCTTCAAAATCTTTACCTGAATATATTTGTGCTGACCACTGATTCACATATTCCTTATCCGACATTATCCTCGAATCCACCATTTTTTTCCTGGATGGACTCATTCTGTCATAGACACTATATAGTTCTTCTACCTGTACTATTTCTTGTTTTTCATATTTTTTAATAATATTTTGTATGTTCTTTAATTGCTTTTCTACCTCTGACAGCAATTTCTCATCATAATTTCGTTGTGCAAGTTTACCTGCCAATTCGAAATCAGATTTTCGCAGATATTTTCCGTTTGGATAGGATGTTCTAGTTTCAGCAGAGTCCAAATAATATTGTTTAATGCCTCTGCAGTTAATTATTTTCAGATTGCCTGATGGTGCATTCTGTATACTTGTTTCCAAATTTTGTTTCAAATCCCTTAACCAATGTTCTCTTTTTATCAATTGTTCATATAGTAAATCCTTTATAGCCTTTTCCTCCCACCGTACATTTTTCATTTAGTGCTTTTCATTTTATCTCTATTTTTCCCTTTCTTGCATGTATTCCCTTACCTCTGGCACATACCTAATCCATAATTTCCCCTCTCTCGCATGTGTTTCCTTACCTCTGGCACATACCTATTTCATCTTTTTTCTCTTTTCGCATGTGTTCTCTTACCTCTGGCACATACCCAATCCATAATTTCACCCTCTCTCGCATGTGTTTCCTTACCTCTGACACATACCTATTTCATCTTTTTTCTCTTTTCGCATGTGTTCTCTTACCTCTGGCACATACCCAATCCATAATTTCAC